>PHAF01000053.1 GCA_002841605.1 Firmicutes bacterium HGW-Firmicutes-10
GTACTCAGAAGCCTGAGGAGCACAGCAGGATTGATCCACGATCCGATAGCCATCCGAAGGTTGGGCAGGACTACAACCACAACCCATTCCAGTTTCAGCGATGATCCCGTATGATTGCTGTACATTCGCTTTGCGACTGATGTGTTTGGATCCAACTGCGATGAAGGTGCTGATCTCTGCAGTTTGTGATGCATCCGACTGGCTGGTGCCACAACAATCAGAACCACTGCAAGTGATATAGGTGTTGACCAGTCCCGCTGTTTTGAACCATGCCATGACCTGATCCCGCGCAAATCCTGGCCATTCATCCGCCATTTCTTCCATGTTTAAGTAGAAGTTACCCAAGACCATGTCTTGAGACGGAGTAACGATCGGCTTGCCATCCTTAGGACCCAAAATATTATTGGAACCCAACATCAAGATTTCAGCTTCAGCGCGTGCTTCTTCAGACAACGGAACGTGAACAGCCATTTGGTCACCATCAAAGTCCGCATTGAACGCCGGTGTTACCAGCGGATGCAGACGGATAGCTCTTCCTTCGACCAGTTTAGGGAAGAAGGCTTGGATACCCAATCGGTGCAACGTCGGTGCACGGTTTAACAGAACAGGATGGTGACTGATGACATCTTCAACGATATCCCAAGCACGAGAATCCTGACGATCGATCAGTTTTTCTGCGGTTTTCGGATTTCCGGCAATACCGCGGCTGACGATCTCATTAATTACAAACGGTTTAAACAACTGAATAGCCATTTCACGCGGAATACCGCATTCATACATCTTTAAGTCTGGTCCAACCGCAATAACGGAACGACCGGAGAAGTCAACACGCTTACCAAGCAAGTTTTGACGGAAACGTCCTTGCTTACCTTTTAAGCTGTGAGACAGTGATTTTAATGCACGTCCGCCGGCACCGGTAATCGGTTTGCTGCGACGGCCATTGTCGATCAATGCATCGACGGCTTCCTGCAACATACGCTTTTCGTTTTGAACGATAATGGCAGGTGTGCCAAGTTCGAGCAATTTGCGTAAACGATTGTTACGGGTTATGACACGACGATACAAATCATTTAAGTCACTGGTAGCGAAACGTCCGCCATCCAACTGTAACATCGGACGAAGATCCGGTGGGATGACCGGCAATACCGTAAGTACCATCCACGCCGGTTTATTGTCTGAGTGTCTGAATGCTTCAATGGTTTCTAAACGTTTGATAAGTTTCTTGCGTTTGTCACCTTGAGCATCAACCAATTCATGTTGAACTAAGGCATGCTCAGATTCCAAATCAACTTTTTCCAACATCGTCTTGACTGCTTCTGCGCCGGTTTGGGCAATAAAAGATCCCGGACCATACATCGCAGCATATTCACGGAACTCACGTTCTGAAATAACTTGCTTATAATCCAAAGGTGTATCCATCGGATCAGTGATAACCCAAGATACGAAATAAACGACTTCTTCTAAAGCTTTCGGTGTAATGTTCAATAACAACGACATCCGTGATGGGATACCGCGTAAATACCAGATGTGGGCGACGGGGGCGGCCAGCTCGATATGACCCATCCGTTCGCGGCGAACGCTTGATTTGGTGATTTCAACACCGCAACGATCGCAGACGACGCCTTTATAACGTACTTTCTTATACTTACCACAATAACATTCCCAGTCTTTTGAAGGACCGAAGATTTTTTCGCAGAACAGTCCATCACGTTCCGGCTTTTGAGAGCGGTAGTTGATGGTTTCCGGCTTTCTGACTTCTCCAAACGACCAGTCACGAATGCGTTGAGGTGAAGCTAAGCCGATTTGGATCGAGGCAAAATTGTTAATACTCATTTTCTAGGCCTCCTTTTTAAACATCATATTCATCGAAACCGACGATTGCAGCTTCAGCGATGTCTTCATCATCAAAGGACAATGTCGACTCAAAGCCTAAATCTACAGTTTCCAATACGGCCATTTGTGTCAAATCTTCCGCTTCGATCTTCTTCATATCGATTTCCGAACCCATTTCATCCAAGAGTTTGACATCGATTGCCAACGCCTGAAGTTCATGTTTCAATACGCGGAAGGACTCAGGAACACCCGGTTCAGGAATGTTTTTGCCCTTAATGATCGCTTCGTAAGTTTTTGTGCGTCCGACAATGTCATCTGACTTGATCGTCAGGATTTCTTGCAGAGCATGAGCAGCACCATAGGCTTCCAATGCCCAAACTTCCATTTCCCCGAAACGCTGACCGCCATTTTGCGCTTTACCACCCAACGGCTGTTGAGTAACCAGCGAATAAGGACCGGTAGCACGGGCATGGAGTTTGTCATCGACCATGTGTGCCAACTTAATCATATACATAACACCGACCGCGATACGTTCATCAAACGCATCACCGGTACGACCGTCAAATAATACGGTCTTACCATCGGCATTGACTTGTGCTTCTTCCATGATAGCCTTCAATTCATCGTTGCTGATACCATCGAAAACCGGAGTCGCAAATTTTACACCCAATTTCTTAGCAGCCATACCCAAGTGAATTTCAAGTACTTGCCCGATGTTCATACGAGATGGAACACCAAACGGGTTCAACATGATATCGACTTGTGTGCCATCCGGCAAGAAAGGCATATCTTCTACAGGCAAAATCTTGGAAATGACACCTTTGTTACCATGACGTCCGGCCATTTTATCCCCTTCAGAAATTTTACGTTTCTGAACGATGTAAACCTTGACGACTTCGTTGACACCCGGTGGCAACTCGTGTCCGTCTTCGCGACGGAAGATACGTACCGATTGAACGATACCACTACCACCATGCGGGACTTTCAAAGAGTTGTCGCGGACTTCACGTGATTTCTCACCGAAGATCGCTAATAACAATTTTTCTTCCGGTGAAATCTCGCTTTGGCCTTTCGGAGTTACTTTACCGACTAAAATGTCGCTTTCTTTAACTTCGGCACCGACCATGACGATTCCACGGGCATCCAAATGACGGCACGCATTTTCAGAAACGTTGGGAATATCACGAGTGATTTCTTCAGGTCCCAGTTTTGTGTCGCGGACTTCGATATCATACTCTTCAATATGGATTGAAGTGTAAACATCTTCTTTGACCAGACGCTCCGACATGATGATGGCATCTTCATAGTTATAGCCATACCAGGTCATAAAGGCGATGGTGACGTTTTGGCCCAAAGCCAATTCGCCATTTTGCATAGCCGGTCCATCCGCAAGGATATCTCCGGTTTCAACATACTCACCTTTTTTAACGATCGGTCGTTGATTGATACATGTTCCTTGATTGGAACGACGGAATTTTTGTAATTGGTACGTTTGTACACCGGTATCACCGGCTACAACGATTTTATTACCATCAACATAAGTGACGATACCGGAGTTGGCAGATATCAAAGCACTGCCCGAATCCTTGGCAACGCGGTATTCAATACCGGTTCCGACATACGGGGAGTTCGGTTTTAACAGTGGAATTGCCTGACGTTGCATGTTTGCACCCATTAAGGCACGGGAAGCATCGTCATTTTCCAAAAACGGAATGCAAGCGGTAGCAACCGATACGATTTGTTTTGGCGATACGTCCGCAAGTTCAACTAATGAAGCTTTTTCAAGTACGTTTTCACCTTTATGACGGACAACGACTTGTTCGTTGGCTAATTTTCCGTCAACGACCTCATTGGCCTGGGCAATTACGTAATCAAGTTCATCATCGGATGACAAGTAAATGATCTCTTCCGTGACACGTCCGTCTTTTTCAACGGTACGATACGGCGTCTGGATAAATCCATATTCATTGACGCGTCCATACGATGTCAGGTTGGAGATCAAACCAATGTTTGGACCTTCCGGAGTTTCAATCGGACAAATACGTCCGTAGTGAGAAGAGTGAACGTCACGCACTTCATAACCGGCGCGTTCACGTGTCAAACCACCCGGCCCTAAAGCTGAGATACGACGTTTATTGGTAAGTTCCGCCAATGGATTGGTTTGGTCCATAAACTGTGACAACTGTGATGAAGAAAAGAACTCTTTGATCGCCGCTGTCAACGGGCGGATATTGGTCAGGTTTTTCGGAGTCAGGTTGGATGTTTCGGAAATAGACATTCTTTCCTTAACGACTCTTTCCATTCTCGATAAACCGATTCTAAATTGATTTTGAATGAGTTCGCCGACCGTACGGATACGACGATTGCCCAATTGGTCAATGTCATCGACATCACCGATGCCATCCATCATATTCAATAAATAGGAATATGAAGCATACATATCGGAAATAGTCACGGTTTTGGCGGTGCTGTATGGGTCGATACCGATCAAGCGGATCGCCTTTTCATCGGTTGCATCAACACGAACACTGATTTCCTGAACAGCTGCACCAACCAACCAAGCAGTGATTTCAGCACCACCGTTGACTGCTGCAAAGAGTTTATCTTCGGCAGATGAAGTCAAGTCGTGGATATGTTCTTCCGCAACATAGCGCGGAGCAATGATTTCATCGCTGATTTTGAAATCTTCATCGTCGATAGTCAATCGGCAAAGCTTGAATAAACGTTGACCATAGTCTAATACACTGGACAAGTTTTTTGAGGTCAGTTTTGCGGGACGTGCAATGATGTCTCCGTAAATTGCGATCTCTTGAACTTCATTTGCCAACAAGGTCACATCTTTTAATGTCAGAACGGTTCCGCGTGTGAGCGAAACATTGTCAGTATCAATGGACTTAGCCAAGACACGGCCGATCAAGGCATGCTTGTAGCTTGTTGGTTTAATGACGATTTCCGGATGAGTAAATAAATGGTTGAATGGCAATGCAGTCATATGCATACCTTTAGCCAGTTCATTTCTTAATGTATTGCGTTCGTGACGGCCGATCAATGTTCCTGAACCGACAACTACTTCTTGGCTCGGTGAAAGCACATCAATGGCTAAACGGGCATTTTCAACACGGCTTGCGACCGCAAGTTTTTTACCCAGTTTATACCGCCCGGACTTTGTCAGGTCATAACGACGGTGATCAAAGAATTTGGCATTCATCAAGTTGATGGAACCTTCTATGGTCGGTACTTCATCAGAACGTTGGTTTTCGTAAATTGATAACAAGGCTTCTTGAGTTGTTTTAACTTTATCGGCAGCCAATGTATTGGCAAGTTCTTCGTAATTTCCGAAGAATGCAGAATACAGTAATAAATAGAGATTTAAAAATTCGCGTTGTTCATTGACAACTTCGATTTCTTCGTAAACAGGTAAGTCAATAGCTTTCAAGAACGTTTTAAAGGATGAAGTATCAAATGCATCTTCACCTTTTTCAATATTTAAGGACATTCCGACAGCTTTAAACAGGATCGTTGACAAAATCTTACGTTTACGATCCACACGCATATTGACAATGCGCCCCAATGCTTGTTTCTTAGCATCGGTCATATATTCTAACCATGTTCCGCGGCTTGGGATCAGCTCGGATTGGAAAATTTCTTTACCGGTTTTATCTTCGGTTCCAATTTCATAATAGGCACCCGGGGATCGAACGATTTGAGAAACAATGACCCGTTCAGCACCATTGATAATAAATGTTCCGGAATCTGTCATCAACGGGAAATCTCCCAAGAAAACATCTTCATGCTTGATGATACGTTCTCCGGTGTTAGGGTCGTCAATTTCCAGTTCCATTCTCGCTTTGAGCGGAGCTGCATAATTGGCTTCACGTACTTTACATTCGTTGACCGAATACTTTGGCGTTCCAAAATCATAATCCATAAATTTCAATCGTATATTCTCGCTATAGTTGACGATTGGGTAAATTTCTTCAAATACCTCTCTGATTCCCTCTTGTTGAAACCATTTGAATGAGTCGGTTTGAATTTCGACCAAATTTGGCAAATCCAGTTCTGAAGAGACCTTAGAGTAGTCTCGGCGAACGGCTTTTTTACCCATTTGAACTAAGCGATAAGATTGATTTTTTTCCATGCACGCCATCCTTTCTTATCGGCATAACGCCAAAAAAGGCATTATACCCCATCTTAAAATTTTAATATTATGCAATTTATTATAATATCAAACGTTTGTCAATTTGTCAATGTTTTCTTGATCTGAGTATCCAATAGCCCATCGATCGGTCAATCATCTCGCAATTTCCGAAGATTTCGGTCAATTTTTTCTTAGCGCTCTGTGCACCGTGTTGTTTGCGTATGACGACCAGCAAAATCCCGTCAATATACAGATGCTTCTCTATTTCTTCAAAGAGGCGGTATATGACCGGTTTACCCGCACGAATGGGCGGATTGATCGCAATCATGTCGAATGAGTCGCTGATTTTGTCAAATCCGTCGGAATGTATCACTTCACATTGAACGTTATTCAATTTGCAATTTTCAGCGGCTGTTTCTACAGCCCGCTGGTTGATATCGAACATCGTTACAGAACTCTCAGGAAATAACTTTTTGACAGTTATCCCGATAGCTCCGTATCCGCATCCTGCATCACAAAATGCTTGTTTATTAAATTGTTGTGCGATGTGAACAAGTAAAAGCTCACTTCCTGGATCAAGATGATCCTTAGAAAATACGCCGGAGTCCGAGATCAGAGTTACAGGGATGTCCAAAAACCGGAAAGACACTTCTTTCCGGCTATGTGGTACATCTTGATTTTCTGAGTAATAATGACTCACAGCATCACCTCCGTGTTTTGCCTAAAAGCAAAGGATGGTGATTGCAACTACTTGATTTCGACGACAGCTCCAGCTTCCATCAATTTCTTTTTCATTTCTTCAGCTTCTTCCGGTTTTACATTTTCCTTAATGTTTACCGGTGCTTTGTCAACAATGCCCTTAGCTTCAACTAAGCCTAAGCCAGTCAGTTCGCGGACGATCTTGATAACGCCTACTTTTGAAGGACCGACTTCTCTTAATACGACGGTTACTTCTGTTGGTTCAACCGGACCAGCTTCAACGACCGGACCAGCAGCAACTGTGGTAGGAGCAGCAGCGGTTACACCGAATTCTTCTTCGATTGCTTTGATTAAATCATTTAATTCTAGGATCGTCATTTCCTTCAATGAAGAAATGACTTCTTGTGCAGTTAATTTTGCCATGTTAATTTTCCTCCTTATTGGTTAGCTTCGCGTTGTTCAGCGATTTGTTTGACAGCATAAGCGAAGTTGCGTACCGGCGCTTGGAATACGCTCAGCAACATCGAAATCATACCATCTTTGTTCGGCAGTTTTGCCAATACTTTAATCATGTCGGCGTTAACGACTTTTCCTTCAACAAGGCCGCCCTTTAAGACCAATGCTTTGTTCTTAACGGCAAACTCGGAAAGAATACGGCTCGGCGCGACAGCATCCTTACCGAATGCGATTGCGTTGGGTCCGACCAGTTCAGCGACCAATTCTTTGTGTCCTACAGCTTCAGCTGCGCGTTGTGCCATCGAGTTTTTGTAAACTTTCAGTTCAATGCCTTCATCACGAAGTTTGCGACGCAAAGTGGTTACTTGTGCGACTGTCAACCCGCGATATTCGATGACGACGGCGGATTGGGATTCACGGAATTTACCGGCAATCTCATCTACAACAATCTTCTTTTGATCGAGTATCGTTTGGTTCATATCTCTCTTCACCTCCTGTGGCGATGTATACAATATACCAAACAAAAATAAATGCCCGTTCCATTACAGCACGGGCAAAAAGATTTTTAGTTCTTTTTTACCTCGGCAACCTTATTAAGCGACTAGGCCGTTGCTGTCTTGGGTATATTGATAACAGTGTTATTCTAACGGTTATTAAGCTGTTTGTCAACATAAAAAGAACCGGCTAAGCCGGTTATGTTAGTCAAATAAGACAAAGCCAAATAAGACAGAGATTGCGGAGGTTGAGAATTCATTAATCAACATATCCGGTAGAAATGCCGATCCAACCATCATGTAAGCCAGTAATATTAATAACAGTAACACCTTTTCTGTATTGAATTGTAGTTTGAACTTCTTACCGCTGATAATAATGCCCAATGCTATACCACCCAAAATAAAGGCGACAGTACGCAATACATTGATGATCAGAAAGTAATTCCAGTTCGAACTGATACTTAGTCGTAATACTTCACTAATCAGATAGAATCCCGCCATTACAGCCAGACCCAAATAGATTCTCCCGTATTTAAGTTTCATATTCTCGCTCCTTTCTGATAGGAGTATAACATAGTAATTGTATTAATACAACTAATACAATCTATTTTATTCTAAATCTAGCGATTTCATCTTATCGACTTCCGACCTTTCTGGAATTGTATTGATTGCCAGCTTACCCACCAAAAATAACACAAGTGTGGGGGTTTGAGATACCAATAGGATAATCAACAAATACATCAGTCGAAGCAGTGGATGCCCATCCATCCGGATTGCCGGAACATTCAGTGATAGTGCTGTTCCAAAAAGAAGCATTATACCTGTGGAGATGGCCGGCAATATGAATCGAAATTGCTTTCCTGCAAAGCGAACGATCACAAACTGCAAAAGATAAGCAGGAAAAGCTTGCAAGGATATAATTATTGGGATACTCAGAAAACTCCCTAATACCATGAAATTTGACATAATATCCTCCCTTTACTCTAAATCGAGATGTTTCATTCTTTCAACATCTTTATTCGGCTCTGTTAATTTGGTTGTCAGATGACCAACAAGCAATAATATGAATGTCGGAATCTGAAATAGGAGAAAAATCAAAATCCCGGAAACCAACCGTCCAAACAACTCATTTGGCGAATCAAGGGAAGCTAACGTGAAGATGAATATCATCGAAAAGATTGCGCAGATAATCGCGGAAATGACCGGTAAAATAAATCGGTATTTAACACCTGCAAACTTTGTAATCAACAACTGAATAATGTAAACAGGTATACCCCACAAAGTAATCATCAAAGCAAAAAACAATATTGGTAAGACTGCTTTCATCAGGAATCCTCTCTTTCTTCAAGATTTTTACCTTTTGTTTTCTTATACTCCGCTATCAACGTTTTCGCGGTGTCAAGATCGATCTTCTCATTGACCGCCAAGCGGCGGATCACGTTGATATAAGGATCTTTGGATTGATTTTCAACCGAAAGCACTTTATCAATGATTTTATCTAATCGCAATCGAACCGTCGGATAGGTTACACCGTAATGGGCAGCGATTTCTTTTAGTGAACCCGATGCCAAAACAAACTTTTTGATAAACACCAAATCTTCATCCTCGAGGTTCGCCATCCATTCAGGAAGTACGTTCATAAGGTCACCACCTTTAACAATATTAATGTTAACCTTTAACATTGTTAAAGTCAAGCACAAAAAAAGAAGATTTCTCTTCTTTAAATCGTATCAGCCACCTTGATCCATTCGTCAACCGTGATTTTTTGAAAAAGCTCGCCAATCAGATCATATGGAATATCTTGTTTGGGACGTAACCTCAGACAAGACTTGCCTAAATCCGGTGCTTTACCTACTCTTTCTGTGTACTCCTTAACGAACCAATCGTAGACTCCTGGAATTGCATACATTCCCATATGATATACGGCAATATGATTTTTCTGACTCGCAAATCCGGCAAATGGCAGTGGCACTTTGGGATCACATCGGTATCCTTTCGGATATTTTGAAAACGGGACGGTATAGCCGGCCATTCCATATCCCATCGTTTCCTCAAAACCAGGTGGAATATTATCGTTTATGACTTTGCGAAGTTTCTCAATAATCACTTTACGATCCTCGGGAAGTTCATCGACATATTGATCTACGGTTTTTGCGTCACTGTGCATAAAATCACCTCTTTTTACTATACTACCATAATGTCCATCGTTATGGTTTTGAGTTGCCCGAATAAAAAAACCAGCCATTTCTGACTGGTCATTGATTACTCGACGGTTACGCGGATACCCGGGCTCATCGTTGTGGATAATACTACATTCTTCATGTAGAAACCCTTAACAGCTGCCGGACGGGCACGCAGAATCACATCATAAATCGCTTTGAAGTTTTCTCTTAGTTGTTCTTCGGTGAAAGACAGTTTGCCGATCATGACATTGATGTTACCTTCTTTGTCAACGCGGTATACAACCTTACCTTTTTTGATTTCATTGATTGCCTTAGTTACATCGACGGTGACCGTACCGGTTTTCGGGTTTGGCATTAAGCCTTTAGGACCTAACAATTTACCCAATTTACCAAGTTCGCCCATCATATCCGGTGTAGCTACGATGATATCGAAATCAAACCAGCCACCCTTGATCTTATCAAGGATTTCTTTTCCGCCGACAAAGTCAGCGCCGGCATCCAAAGCTTCTTTTTCTTTCGGACCTTGGGTAATGACCAATACTTTTTGAGTACGGCCTGTACCATGAGGAAGAACCATAGCACCGCGGATTTGTTGATCAGCATGACGCGGATCGACATTTAAGCGGAAAGATACTTCAACGGTCGGATCGAATTTAACAAAATTCAATTCTTTTGCCAATGCGATAGCTTCGTTTACCGGATACGTTTTCGTACGATCGACTTTAGCTAATGCAGCAAGATATTTTTTACCATGTTTTGCCATTGTTATTTACCTCTTAACCTTCCATGCCTTCGATTAAGATGCCCATGTTTTTAGCAGTACCAGCGATAATACGCATAGCGCCTTCAACATCATTAGCATTTAAATCAGGCATTTTGTATTCTGCGATTTTACGCAATTGGTCTTGAGTGATCGTTCCGACCTTCGTCGCTTTCGGACTGGCCGAACCGCTCTTAACATTCGCAGCTTTCTTCAACAATACCGCTGCCGGTGTTGTTTTTAAGACAAACGTAAACGATTTGTCTTCAAATGCGGTGATGATAACAGGTACGATATCACCCGCACGGTCTTTGGTCGCATCGTTAAATGCGGTGCAGAATTGTGGCATGTTAACGCCGGCGCCAGCCAAAGCAGGACCCGGACGTGCTCCCCCCGCAGGGAATTGGAGCTTAACTACCCTTGCAATTTTTTTACTCACAAACATTCCTCCTTTAGAAAATGTCTATGCAGTGGTTAATGGATGATTGCGCATCCTCCCACGCAAAGAAAAACCCGCCACAACAAGTGGCGAGTATTATTGTACTAAATTAACCGTGAATAGTCAAGAAATTGTCGACTTTAGCGATTCCATAGAACGATACCCGCATTTAACTGATAAATGTAGGTAGGATTGTCAATCGTCAATTGCAGAATCTCGTGTGTGCTGAGCACGATCGGTCGTATCGTACGATCAAACTGAGCTTTAGAAATTGCGTCCAAGATAAATCTGTGATTATCCTGATCCATCTCGATAAACAAGTATACCGCTTCATCATAACGACCATCATCATCTTTAGTTTTATCCAATAACACGATCTTACGGCAACGCTCTTTGATCGTTGATACCAACGCGCTCAATTCGACTGCATCCTCAAACATGCGGAAAGCCTGAACATAAAGCAACTCTTCCTTAAGTTCAAACTTACGGATATCATTTTCCACTCTACAAGAAATGATTCCCTTTTCACAAAAATCCTGCAAGACTTTAAGTGACTCCTCATCGCTTAATGAGCATGCATCCGAAATGTCTTGCAAAGTCCATGCACTTTTCATGTGTTTGGTAAGAAACGAAAGTACCATCAGCGAAGAACGTTGATATAAGAAATTCTTAAGCGAGTTCATCAAATCATCCTTTCAGGGATTAAAAAAACCGCACAAAGACGGTTTTAATCTACTTTTTCTAAATCAATATAAGCAATTTCGGTTGGTGTTTCACGTCCGAACAAAATCGTAAGT
>PHAF01000054.1 GCA_002841605.1 Firmicutes bacterium HGW-Firmicutes-10
TGCAACCCGTGCAGCCAGTACATTTTTTATGACCGTCGTCCGTTTGACTAGATTGAACGACTGAAAAACCATTCCGATGTTTCTTCTGAAACGCCGTAATTCTTTTCCTTTGAGTGTCGATACATCGACGCCATCCACGGTAAGTTTACCGCCGGTGATCTGATGCATCTGATTTATACTTCTCAACAACGTGGATTTACCCGCACCGGATAAACCAATGATACATACGAACTCACCTTGTTCAATTGACAAATCGACGCCTTTAAGCGCTTGAACACCGTTCGGATACGTCTTAACGACACCTTCGAATTTAATCATGTTACCTCCTGTTAAAAAAAGAAGCGAGGCTAGGCCTCGCTTCTAAAAGTCAGAAATTAGTTGCCCGAAACAAGTTCTTGAGCTCTGCGTGCACCGTCATAATCGGCATCCGTGACGACTTTGTAGCCTTCATGGTTATAGATTTTGATAGCTTCAGCACCAGCCGGAGTTTTAGCGATTTCGATGAATGCTTCTTGAAGAGCTTTTTTGAATCCTACAGACATTTCCGGATTTTCCAAGCCGACCGAAATCGTATCATTGAAGATACCTTCGGTTACGCCGATAACATCGGTTTCAACCCAGATTTCAGCTGTGCGACCCCAGTCGGTCGTCCATTGGCCTTTATAGTCACGACGGATATCAGCATAACCGACACCAACATCGCATAAACCGGTAGCCAAGTTGTTAGCAATAACAGAATATGATCCGGTGATTGCAGGTTTTGTCAAATCAGTAAGTTTCTTGTCAAAGTTGTCCAATAACCACATCGTCGGATAAACGTATCCAGCCGAAGAAGTCGTACTGTTGGAATAACACCATGTAGCACTATTGACATCATCCCAAGTCAGTGCTGTTCCGGCATTGACTTTAGCAGCAATGGCACGTCCGACAGCACTTGGACCAGCATAAATCAATGAACGGTAGTAAGTAACCTGATTAGTCGAATCGCCTAAGGTTTCTTTTCCGTCATTCCAGTCTTTGGCATTTTCGGAATCTTTGTTTAAGCCTGCACGTGTTGCAGCCAAAATTACTTCAACATTGTCTTCGCTGTACAAAGCATATGTACCGCCCGGCAAGAATCCTACATGAGCCGTGCCTGCAGCTAACGCTTCACCTGCGGCATTATAATCTGTAGAAACTTCGATGGTAACTTCGTTGACGGTATAACCTCTGGTAGCCAATGCATCGATCAGCAATTGTTTCAAAGGTTCGGTTTGCGTCAGGATCAATCCTGGGTCGCGGCTAGGTACAAAAACAACGATCAAATTTTCGATGGTTTTGTCTTCAGTTTCTTTCGGTGCGCAAGCAGCTGCGGCAGCGAAGACTAAAAACGCCACAAAGATAAGTTTTAAAATCTTCTTCATCTGTTCCTCCCATTGTAAATGTTCATTTACTTTATGATTTTAACATATCTAAAGGTTGGACTTCAACGATAGTGGACATGAAACTTCACAAATTTAACACAACTGTCACAAACCAACCGGTATTTGCTATAATGATGATGGTGATTGTATGAAGAAATCCTGCCTTTGCATTACAAGTGATGTTCACGGAGCCATTTTATCAAAGAACTACGCAGATAACAGCGAAGTTTTTTACGGACTTGCGCGCTATAGTGAAGCAGTCAAGCAATTGAAGAAACAATATGATGAAGTGATTTTACTGGACAACGGTGATGCCATTCAAGGATCTCCGCTTTTGACTGTCAGTAATCAGGATGATACATATACTCACATCTTGTCTTATGTGTTCAATCATCTGGATGTAAATGCCATTAATCTGGGAAATCATGACTTTAATTATGGTGAATCCACCCTTTTACGATATATCCGTGACAATAAAGCTGAGTTACTTACATCAAATGTCCTTTTTTTGGACAATCCATTGGGAAAATCTAAGATCATACCCCTAGCCAATGGAATCCGCTTGGGAATCATAGGGGTCGTGACCGACTATATCCCCCACTGGGAAAAACCGGAGTACATCGGCCATATGCAGTTTCTCGATCCCATTGAAACCGTAAAAAATGAAATAGAATCTATAAAAGAACAATGTGATAAGATCATGGTCATGTATCACGGGGGTATCGAACGGGACTTAACCGATGGTCATCCGACCGAAACGCTGACCGGTGAAAACATCGGGTATCAGATGTGCAGCCTTGAAGGGTTTGACATTTTGATGACCGGACATCAGCATCGTTCCTTCGTTACAAATATCAACGGAAAGATCGTTGCCCAATGCGGTGCAAATGCTTCAGAATTCATTAAAATCGATGTGAATGAAAGAATTACCGTTTCAATAGAAAATATGAGCAACTTTGCCATCGACCGCCAAATCGAACCTTTAGTGTCGCTGTTGGAAAAGCAGACACAAATTTGGCTGGATCAGCCTCTGGGCAATATCCATAGCATCTCTTTACGTATCCATGACGGATTCTTGGCTCGTTTGCATAAACATCCATTGGTCAGCTTTATTAATCAGGTACAAAAAGAAACTACCGGTTCTGTGTTGAGTGCGACCGCCTTGTTCAACAGTGTCCGCGGATTTGATCCTTCGATTACCATGCGCGATTTGGTATCGACCTATGTTTATCCCAATACACTGATCGTTAAAAAGATGACCGGCAAAGATTTGAAATTGATGATTGAAAAGTGTGCGGATTATTTTGACATCGAAAATGATGAAATCACGGTAAGCAAGGATTATGTGTACCCCAAAATCCAGCACTTCAATTACGACATGATCGATGGCATCGATTATACCTTGAAAATATCGAATCCGCGTGGATCAAGATTGATATCCTGCAGTTATCAGGGAAAAGAAATACTGGATGAAGACGTCTTTACCATAGCAATGAATAATTATCGGGCCGTCGGTGGCGGTGACTTTGATATGGTTGCACGCAGTGAAACAGTGCTGGACACCAATCGGGACATGGTAGAGATTTTAGCGGAGTATATTCAACGGCATTCACCGATCGTGGTTGATCACAAAGAGAACATCCGCATCATCAAATAAATATTGCATTATTGACGTTATATGTTATCATTCTGAAGGAAATGAGGGATTCTATGAACAAAAAAATCGATGTCATCATCATCGGCGGCGGAATCGGCGGATTGATGAATGCTTATCAATTGATGGAAACCAACCCAATGCTCAATATTGTGATACTTGAAAAAGGGTTACCATTAAATCGCAGGGTATGTCCGCTCATAACCGGCAAAGTCGACCACTGCATTCATTGCAAGCATTGCGCAATCATGGAAGGAATGGCGGGAGCCGGAGCTTTTTCGGACGGTAAATATATCATTTCCACTGAGTATGGCGGATGGCTGACCGACTTTATGCCTGCCAAAGAAGTCATGAGCAACATCGAACATGCCGATCAGATCCTTCAGAAATTCGGTGCGACCGATCATCGCTATCAGCCGGACACCGATCTCAAACATCTCTGTCTTCAATATGATCTCCATATGAATCTCGCTCAAGTCAAGCATCTGGGTACCGACGCCAACTTTCAGACCATGGCCAATCTGATTGAGAGTCTGAAAGATAGAGTAGATATCCGTACCGAGAGCACGGTCGTCGATGTCGACAAAGAAACCAAAACTGTGATGGTGGATCATAAAGGTGAAAAATACACCTTGCATGCTGATCATATCGTTTTTGCGATTGGACGTGCAGGCAGTGATTTCTTTGCGAAGTGGTGTGTAAAAAACGGTATCCCGCTGGAAAACAATCAAGTGGATATCGGTGTACGCGTCGAACTCCCTTATGATATCTGGTCTCATTTTTCAACTAAAATTTACGAACCTAAAATCTGGTACAGATCTAAAAAATATGGCGACATCACGCGCATGTTCTGTTTTAATGAACGCGGACACGTAGTCATTGAGAATACCCATGGCGTTCAAACCGTCAATGGACATGCATTCAAAGATGAAGCAAAAAAGACCGGTAACTCCAATTTCGCATTACTGTCCACGATCAAATTCACAACACCGTTTAATGAACCCATCGAATATGCCCGTCATATTGCCCGTCTGGCCAATATGATCAGCGGCGGAAGCGTGCTGGTACAACGTTTCGGAGATTTGATGCAAGGGCGCCGCAGCGATCATCGCCGATTGAATCAGTCAACGACCTATCCGACATTGGGTGCCGTTCCGGGTGATTTGAGTCTTTGCATCCCTAAGCGTCAGTTAGACAATATCGTGGAAACCCTGCAGGCACTTGATAAAGTAGCCCCTGGAACTGCCAATACGGACACCTTGCTTTATGGAATCGAATGTAAATACTATTCTGCCCGTCCCAAAACCACGAATTTTGAGTTGGATAAGTGCAAAGGGATTTATGCTTTGGGGGATGGTGCCGGGTTTACCCGATCACTTTCACACGCAGCTGCGCATGGGATCATTATTGCCGATACCATTACAAAGCGCTAAATTTTCACTTTACAAAGACATTGAAAATTGTTATTCTAATGAGTGTATAAGGACACACGGCAACGTTTGTCCTTATTTATTTTTACTGAAAAAGGAGATCGTTATGATAAAAGCAATCGTAGGAGCCAACTGGGGAGATGAGGGCAAAGGCAAAGTGACCGATGTCTTCGCGCAGCAATCCGATATCGTCGTTCGCTTTCAAGGCGGCAATAATGCCGGCCATACCATCATCAATGAATACGGGAAATTTGCTTTGCATATGTTGCCTTCAGGTGTTTTCAATCCTCACATCACCAATGTCATTGGCAATGGTGTCGCATTGAATGTTGCCGGATTGATGAAGGAAATCAACCAGATCAAAGAGCGCGGATTAAATCCCAATCTGATGGTATCCGACCGTGCCCAAATCGTCATGTCCTATCACATCCTCTTTGATACACTGGAAGAAGCCCGTTTGGCAAACAAGCAATACGGTTCGACCAAATCCGGAATCGCCCCGTTTTATGCAGATAAATATGCCAAAATCGGCTTTCAGGTATGTGAGTTGTTTGATGATGTGTGGCTGGATGAAAAGATTGATCGGATCCTCGCACAAAAGAATGCACTATTGATTCACTTATATCAAAAAGAACCTATAACCAAACAACAAATCCTCGAAGAGTTGCATGGCTACCGCGATCAAATCGCTCCTTATGTTCACGACACGATCACCTTTTTACATAAAGCCTATCACGATGGCAAAACGATTTTACTTGAAGGTCAGCTCGGTGCCTTACGCGATCCGGACTTCGGGATTTATCCTTACTCGACCTCTTCACATACATTGGCTCACTTCGGGGCCATCGGTGCCGGACTTCCCTATCCGATCGAAGAAGTCTGGGCGGTAACCAAAGCTTATTCATCCGCTGTCGGTGCCGGACCCTTTGTTGCTGAAATCTTCGATGATGAAGCTCATCAATTACGAATTCGTGGTGGTGATGCCGGTGAGTACGGTGCAACCACCGGACGTCCGCGCCGAATGGGCTGGTTCGATGTTGTAGCCACCCGGTTTGGCTGTCAGGTTCAAGGTGCTACCCATGTCGTACTGACCAATCTTGATGTATTATCCTACTTGGATAACATTCCGGTCGTCATCGGTTATGATACACCCAACTATCATCAGGACCGCTTCCCCAATATCACGCGCATTCAGCAATCCAAACCGATATTGACGACACTGCCGGGTTGGAAGACGGATATTTCGAAAATCACAGATTACGACCTTCTGCCGTTAGCCGCAAAACAATATGTCGATTTCATTGAACGGCAAATCGGTGTCAAGATTTCCCTGGTCTCCAACGGGCCGCATCGCGAGCAAATCATGTCCCGCACAAGCAAACTATAATCATGGACCTTCGGGTCCTTTTTTATTGAGTGACCCAACTTTTTATGTTAGAATTTCATCAGACAATTCATCCAAGGGGGAACATATGAACGAACATGAAGAAATGTTGCAAGCCCGTTTTGAGTCAAAACTGACGGTTTGCCCGGATTGTGCCAAAGAAGTATCCAAGCTCGCCGTTACATGTCCGCATTGCGGTCGTCCGTTGCAGCCGCAAAGTGAACCACGGCCCATCGAAGCGCCTCAACCCGCGCAAGTGCAGGGAATCAGTTTTTGGGGCATTGTACTGGCAGTCATCATTGCCGTAGTTATCCTGAGTGTTTTATAAAAAAATAAGATCGCATCTAGCGATCCTACTTTTAATCATCGGTGTTGCGGCCATCAATCAGACCTTGCTCAAATTCCGCTTTGATGGAATCATAGGAACATTCTTTAATTATTACTTCAATGACGTTTTGGCTGCACTTCTTATATTGGTATGGACAAACTTTCTGTTGTCACTAATTCACCGAAAACTCGACAATCTAGTTCACATATTTCTATTAACACTAAGTATTGCTCTTTTTTGGGAATACATCACACCGCTTTATCAAAAAGGCAGTACATCGGACCTTTGGGATGTCGCGGCATATTTGCTCGGCGGGGTCATTTACACGTTTTTTATCCGCTGTTTTAAAAAAACACCCTGATTTCAGGGTGTTTGCTTTAGTACATCGGACCTTCCGGTAATGCCGGAGCAACTTTGGGTTCCGGGATGGAAGCAACCGCAGCCTCGGTCGTTAAGAATAATGCGGCAATCGAAGCAGCGTTTAACAGTGCACTGCGAGTCACCTTGGTCGGATCGACGATTCCGGCTTTATGCATGTCGGTCCACTCACCTTTTTTGGCATCAAATCCAGTGCCATTGGTGGCCTTTAATTGCAGAGCAACGATTTCGGAACCATCATAACCGGCATTCTCGGCTATTTGCCAAAGCGGTGATAAGATTGCTTCAAATACGGCAGTTATCCCTTTTTGCTCATCCGGTGATTCTCCTTTGACTTTATCTTTTAATTCCAGATACGCATGAGCCAAGGCGGCACCGCCACCGATCACGACACCTTCTGCAACCGCGGCTTTTGTCGCATTCAGTGCATCTTCAATGCGTAACTTCTTCTCTTTCATTTCACTTTCCGTCGCAGCCCCGACCTTTACGATCGCTACGCCGCTGGTCAGCTTCGCCAAGCGTTCATTCAAACGCTTTAAATCATATTCACTTGTCGTATTGGCAATGACTGTGCGGATTTCCTTGGCACGGCCATCGATTTTCTCTTTATCGCCCATTCCATTGACGATCGTCGTCTCATCTTTTTTGATTACGACTTTCGCTGCTTTACCTAACAGTGATGGATCGGCATCTTTAAGTTCCATATTTAAATCTTTGGAAATGAAAGTTGCTCCTGTCACGATAGCAATATCTTCCAAAATCGCTTTTTGATTATCACCGAAAGACGGAGCTTTGGTTGCAGCAACATTGAATGTACCGCGCAATTTATTAACGACCAGTGTCGCTACGACTTCATTATCCAAATCATCGGCAATGATCAATAACGGCTTATTCATCTGAACGATCTTCTCCAACATCGGTAAAATGTCCTGAACGGTGCTGATCTTATGATCGGTCACCATCACGAAGGTGTCTTCCATGATCAGTTCCATTTTCTCACGGTTGGATACCATGTATGGCGATACATAGCCTTTGTCATATTGCATGCCTTCAACGACTTCCAATTCAGTTTCAAAGGTATTCGACTCATCCACGGTGATGACCCCTTCTCTGCCGACACGTTCCATGGCTTTGGCAATGATTTCACCGATTTCCGTGCTGCCCGCTGAAATCGCGGCAACATCGGCAATATCCCGGTTGGACTCGATTTTGACAGACTGTTTCAATAAAAACTCTGAAATTTGTTTAGCTGCTTTCTCGATGCCATAACGCATCAATACCGGATTGGTGCCTTTGTCAACCGCAGCCAACCCCTTATGAATAATTGACTGGGCAAGCAGCGCTGCCGTCGTAGTACCATCACCAGCCGTATCATTGGTCCGATTGGCCACTTCATACACCAGTTTGGCACCCATATCTTCAAACTTGTCTTCAAGTTCGATTTCACGGGCAATGGTCACACCGTCATTGGTAATCAGCGGTGATCCATAACCTTTCTCTAAAACTACATTTCTGCCTTTTGGGCCTAATGTGATTTTGACGGCATCGGCCAATGTGTCGATACCTTTTAACATCGCCTGACGAGAGTCACGCGAAAAACGTACTGTTTTTGCCATAGTCTTCCTCCTCTACTCGATAATTGCAAGGATGTCCTTGCTTTCGATCAATAAATACTCCTTGTTTTCGAATTTTACTTCGGTAGTCGCATATTGTTTGAAGATAACGGTTTGGCCGACTTCAACAGGTGCTAAGATCAGTTTGCCATCTTCCAGTTTTCCCGGACCTACCGCAACAACAACTCCCATTGACGGTTTCTCTTTGGCGGCATCGGTTAAAATAATTCCGCTGGCCGTTTTCTTTTCAGCCTCGACTCTGCTCAATAATACGCGATCCTGTAAAGGTTTAATCATATGACCCATCCTTTCTATTCATTTTAGCACTCGCATACTTTAAGTGCTAATTCATTATAATTATACTTGTCCATGGCCTGTTGTCAAGTTTGTCGATAAAAAAAGCCCGAAGGCTTATAAATGTTTATGATTGAAAGCTTTTTGCCAGTCAGAGGTGAATTTATCCACTGCCCGACGGGTATCCTGATTGTCGATCCACTTCAAAAATAAGTCCGGAGCCACAGTCACGGCATCCACACCGGCTGCCAGTAATGTGCTGACCTGATAGAGATTTTTAAAACTGGCTGCAATGATTTTTGTCGATGAGCCTTGATTAAGCAAAGCATGATGCATATCGATGACAGTCGCAACTCCATCCACATCATTCTCACATATCCGATTGACATACGGAGCCAAATAGGTCGCCCCGCATTGCGCTGCAAAAAGCGCTTGAGCAACATTATGAATGGCTGTCGCCAATGTCGGTATGTTTTTCTTGCTCAAAATATGCAACACCTGATAACCCACCGGAGTAACCGGAACTTTGACGATGACATTGGGACGCAACTTTAAAATCTTATCTGCATCGGCCAGCATATCTTCCACGGTTTCTCCGATGACTTGAATGCATACTTTCAAATCGGGATTTAATGCGCAAAGCTCTTCCACCGTGGCTTTGTCATTGATGACGATGCTAGGATTGCACGTAATTCCGCTTAGCGGATAAATCGCACACATTTGATTGATCAGTTTGATATTTGCTGTATCCAGATATAGTTCCATAATAAGTCCTCCGTATTTATTATATGCCCAGGTGAGTCATGTTGGCGACCAATTTTTGCACAAAAAAGAGCAATCGGATGGATTGCCCTAACTTTTCGATATGGGTTTGGCTGGGTTGCCGACCACAGTTACACCATTTTCCACATTTTTTACTACGACTGCGCCTGCACCGATTTTTGCATCATGCCCGATGATAAGTGGTCCGATGACGATTGCCCCGGCTCCTACCACAACGCGATCCTGCAATGTCGGATGGCGTTTTCCGTTGCTGCCGTTTTTACCACCCAGCGTAACATCGTGGTAAATCGTGCAATCATCGCCAATGATGGTCGTTTCACCGATGACGACCCCGATGCCGTGATCAATAAACAAGCGTTTACCAATCGTGGCTCCCGGGTGGATTTCAATTCCGGTGATAAATCGTGCCCACTGTGAGACCATACGGGCCAATACATATCTCTTCCATTGATACAATTTGTTCCCTATCCGGTAATAAAACAAAGCATGCAATCCCGGGTACAGCAAAATGACTTCCAGTAAATTTTTGGCTGCCGGATCACGCTTTAAGATCGATCTTGCTGTATCAAACATGTCATTCTCCTTCGAAAACACCGCTGGACAAATAGCGTTCGCCGGTATCCGGCAATAAAGTCAATACGGTCTTTCCTTTATTTTCTGGCAAACGGGCCAGTCAAGTGCGACCGCAAATGCACCGCCCGAAGATATCCCGGCCAGTATGCCTGTCTTTTTAGCCAACAGGCGCGTTGCTTCAAAAGCTACATCATCGTATACTGTGATGATTTGATCATATGCAGTTGTGTCCAGGGTATTGGGCACAAATCCCGCACCGATACCGTAAATTTTGTGAGGACCCGGTTGACCTCCGGATAAAACCGGAGACTTCGTGGGTTCAACGGCAATGACTTTAAGATTCGGATTTACTTCTTTCAGTACGGCCGATACCCCGCTCAATGTTCCACCGGTGCCAACACCGGAAACAAAGAAATCGACGTTTCCGTTTGTATCCGCCAGAATCTCTTTTGCGGTCGTATGGCGATGTACTTCTGGGTTGGCCATATTTTCAAATTGCATCGGAATAAATGTTTTCGGATGTTGTTGCGCCAACTCTTTGGCACGGGCAATCGAACCTTTCATCCCCATTGGACCGGGAGTCAGTTCCAATTGAGCACCGTAAGCCTTGATGAGCATACGACGTTCTACGGTCATGGTTTCAGGCATGATGATCGTCAACTTTAAACCTAATGCGGCACAAACCATGGCCAGTCCTACACCGGTATTGCCACTGCTTGGCTCAATGATCTGTGTTTCTTTATCAATCAAACCCTCTTGCATGGCTTTGGTGATCATCGCTAAAGCGATTCTGTCTTTAACACTACCACCTGGATTAAAACTTTCGACCTTGACTAATAAACGGGCACTTAGACCCTCAAAATATGAAGAAACATCGACGATCGGCGTTTTGCCAATCAAATCGGTTATTGAATTTACAATCATGAGTTCACCTCTTTGCTATGTTAGAATAGCAGAATTTGACCGTTTTTACCACTGAAGTTATCTTTTGAAGCAAAGAAAAAACCGCAAGCGGTTTCATCTTTTTTATAGGGAAGAGATGATTCGAAATATAAACATTTCGCAAAATATCTAAATCAAATCAAATCCAAAATACTATCTAGATACTAATCTTTGAAGAAACACATCCGAATACTATTTCAAAACCAATCTAGGCACCGAACCATCTCTTCACTAGTATTATACCATACTTTCTCTATATTGAAAGAATTTTACTGATAAAACGTTGAAGACGTTCGGTTTTGGGTGCTTTCAGTACTTCATCAGTCTTACCAAACTCCCCGATCCCGAATTCATCCATGTACATCACCGTATCACAGGCATTGGAAGCAAATCCTAAGTGATGCGTCACGATGACCAACTCGACCCCGCTTTCCACCAGTTGCTTCAGCATTGAGAGAACTTCATAAGCAAGCTCGGGATCAAGTGCACTGGTCGGCTCATCCAACAAAAGCAGTTTCGGTTCGATAGCGATCGCACGGATGATGGCGATCCGCTGTTGCTGCCCGCCGGAGAGCTGCGAAGGATACTTATGTGAGGAGTCTTCCAGACCAAACTTCTTAAGCAAAACCATGGCTTTTTCTTCTGCTTGTTCCTTCTTCATCCCAAAAGTATGAACTAGGGGTAAAGTGATATTATTGATTGCGGTTAAATGAGGAAACAAACCGTTGCTTTGAAAAACGAAACCGATTTGTTTGCGATACTCATTGAGTTGTTGCTCTTTATTTTCCACCCAATGTCCATTGAGTGCAAACTTTCCTTCATTGGC
>PHAF01000055.1 GCA_002841605.1 Firmicutes bacterium HGW-Firmicutes-10
CTGGCGAGAATGATCGAAAAACTGTAAAATATGCCAGCAGAAATGCTGGTTTTTTGTATTTGTCAATAAAATAATAAACACTGTATTGCAAAGTCACTTTTATTACTATACAATCAAATTAAATATGCGGGGGATTACACATATGAACATAATGAAACGATCTTTCCTCTTGACATTGATCATTCTTTCATTGATTTTTTCGTCTTATCCGACAGACATACGTGTGACGGCAAGAGACGGTTTTTTTTCGAAAGAAACTGAAAAAAGCAATGCCAAACTAGGACCATCGCTTAACAGCGCACTGTACAAAGACAACGTCAGCATCAAGGGTATCGAACGTGTAAAGAAAGATACGGAGCGGTTGCATGTCTATGTCGAATTCACGCATCCATCGGTTCTTGAAGCTTTGTCAAAACTCGGCAATCTGAGAAATCTGAATCAAGAATACGGTCTGGCTGAGATGATCTTACCGGCCAATGCAATTGCGGGACTGTTAAAAAATCCAAACGTCGTCTCCATTCGTGAAGTTATGAAGCCGATCGTCAACCGTGGTTACAGGATGACGGAAGGATTTAATGATCTCGAAGGTCATGGCATTGAGACATACTTGAAACTCAATGGCAAAGCCGGGGATGACATCAAAATCGGCATAATTTCCGATGGTGTCGACGATTTGTCGGATGCTGTTTCACAAGGGGAACTGCCATCCAATGTCATTGTTTTAAACAATCGTTATGGCGGTGCCGAAGGTACGGCAATGCTTGAGATTACCCATGACATGGCACCAAACGCCCAACTGTACTTTCACGACTTCGGAAACAGTTCATTGGATTTCATTGCCGCAATCGATGCGCTGGTAGCTCAGGGAGTCAATATCATCATTGACGATGTCGTTTATCTCGACGAACCATTTTTTGAAGACAGCATCATCGCAAAACATATTGATAAGCTTGTAGCTTCCACCGGATTGTTGTATGTATCTTCGGCTGGTAATTTTGCTTCAAGTCATGCCCAATCCACATATCGTCCTATGGCGAGCAATAACGTATACGAACATGACTTTTCACCCACTCAAAGCGGTGTACAGCGAATGTCCATCGTAGTTCCGGCCATGTCTGCCGTGCTGGTCATGCTTCAGTGGAATGAACCATTTAATAATTCAGTAAAAGATCTCGAACTGGCTGTGTGTCCGGATGTGCTGACGACGTACTGCCATGTTTCCGATAGCTATCAGTTAGGGGCAGGGTACTCACCCGTCGAATATGTCGAACTTATCAATACCCGCAATACCCAAGAAGTAATGTATGTTACGGTTTACAGCGAAACCGCTTATAGCAATGTCACCTTTGAAATCTATGTGTTCGGCGGCACGGTGGGATTTGGCGGTACACGTACTGACTCGACCTTTGGACATTCCACGGCGGCCAGTGTACTTTCCATCGCGGCAGTCTCCGATCCGTCATTTTCAATGCAAAGCCCGTATTCATCTCAAGGACCCTTCACGATGGTCGATGGAACAAAGCGTAACAAACCTGATTTCACCGGAACCGACTGTGTGAGTGTTTCGGGAGCCGGTGGATTTGGTAATGTCTTTTGCGGGACGAGTGCAGCAGCACCGCATATCGGCGCAATCGCAGCACTAATGTGGTCAAACAATCGGTCGCTGACCCGATTGCAGCTGATCGATGCCATGAAAGCAAAAACATTTGATCTATATACAAGTGGATACGATGTTCAGACCGGAAACGGTTTGATCCACTTAGGCATTTACGGGGCTGAAGTCACAATTCTTAAAAACGATTATGGAGAGTACTATTTTACTTTTGACAAGCCTGGTAAGTTCTCCGTCGACAGTACTTCGGTATTATCACTTACATCATCCCTATATCAGACATCTCAGTACGACGGTGTCACGTATTACACATACTATGTTAATTACAAAGGATTGATCGATGGATCAACGACATTGCGCTTTACTGCCAATGATTCCTCGGTGTTGTATCGTCGCAAAATAGTCGTTTCCAATCGCCTGACAAACTTTGTGATCAATGATCCGGAAATCATCTATAAACAAGTCAATGAGTCAATGAAGTTCAACGTCTCTTTATATCCATATTATCCCAGTAGTACGAATTTTACCTATACATCATCCAATCCGTCCGTAGCTACCGTGGATACCAGCGGAAACATCATGACTAAGGCCATGGGTGAAGCACGTGTATCGATGAAACACACGGCCACCAACTTGACTGAATCTCGCCTGATCCGCGTCGGTGTTCTATCGAACGCACTTACAATATCGCCAGAATCGATCGCCTTTTATGTCGGTGAATCCGTACAGTTGACCGCTACATTTTCTCCCGCCAATACTACGTATAAAGGAATTACGTGGTCCATCAGCAACCCATCGGTTGCTTCCGTCGATGCCAACGGCCTAGTCACGGCTAAAAGTGTCGGTTTTGCACAGATCCAAGCGAAATCACAAGATGGCTATTCGTATAATTATATTAGTATCAATGTCATCGAACCGCTGACATCGATCCAATTTGAGAAGCCGAAGTACACATATTACTATGAAGGAAATACGACAACGCAATACATTCGTCTGATCAAAGAACCGTCAACGTCCAATGAGACCCGACTGATATGGCAATCCTCAAATCCGAAAGTTGTCACCGTCGATAATCAGGGTCAACTGACTTTAACCGCGGTTGGAATCGCAGAAATCACCGTAACAGGTCCCAATGGTGTATATGCCTCAACCATGGTTCACAATGAACCGCAACCATACGCCAATCGAGTAACGGTTGAGCGTAATGGTATAGTTACAACAGGAGCTTTTACACTCAACGGAACGTATGGTCAAGTGATGAGCATTGCTCAAATGAAAGAAGCATATCGTCAGGCGTTGGGAATTTTGGCCGGAGTGGATGTTCTGTTTTACATTCCAATCTACTATAATGGAAAAACCCAATACTTTGGCATCTTATCGGAATACGTTTTTACAAAGATTGAAACTCTTTACGCCATTGAGATGCCCATTTTGATTCAATCCCTTAAAATCACCGATGTTTCCATCAATCAAAACATACTCAATGTCAATGGCCGATTTGAACCAAACCGACCGGCCGATATCCGCTATCGATATACGATATCTGACCCCTCTGTGTTAAGATCTGTATCCGATTCGGGTAGTTCGATGTGCACTGTAGAAGACGTCGAGTTCGCTTGTGCACCCGGTAGTTTCGAAATTTTAAAGCCAGGCAGTGTCGATGTGACCGTGGAATCTTTGGATGGTACTATTAAAGATACCGTTCGAATAAATATCACTGGTGAAGCGAATAATTATCAAATCAGCGATAACGTCGTACAGTCTCTGCGCGTCAGTTCGCACAGCTCAAACACGCTGAAATTGCAGTGGACAGCTGTAAGTGGCGCATTGGGATATGAAATATACCGTTCGATGTCTCTTGAAGGTCCATATGTCAAAGTGGCTGAGGTTGGCTCATCTGATTTGACATATCTGGATGGCGGCAGAACATTAAATCAGCCGACATACTATCAAGTATCCGCAAAACTTTTTATGGATGATATCGTGATCCAATGTCCTCTCAGTGCCACGATGGAAGGAAGAACAAAACCGGATCCTATCACAAATGCCAAGATTACTTCTGAAAGCGGAACCAAACTAAAATTGGAAGTAAATGTAAGTGCACAAAATGCTACGGTTCAATGGGCTTATGCAAGACATCCGGATGGTCCCTATACGGTGATGGCAGAAAGTGCTCAACAAGTTCAATCCCTAGCCGATTTATTTCCTGGACAAAAATATTATTTCAAAGTCCGATATGCGATGGATACTGCGTACGGACGGATCTACAGTAACTACTCATCCACGTTAACAGCCAAACCCATGCCTCAAGCACCTGCGATTTCCGTTATATTCGATAATCCGGCGATGATCCGTGCAGAAATCATCAGTCCTGAAACCGTGCATATGTATCATCTGGTAAGATATGTAAACGGTGTGCAAGACAAAGATATACATAGTGGTCAAGGTCAATATTATTGGTTTGATCTTTTAGGTGAAAATGACAAAACTACATTCAAGGCATCTGTTACCTTGCTTATCGATGGTCAACTCATCGACTCGCCTTTTTCAGAGGTTACCACCGGGGAAATCGGAGTAACCTTGATGAATAAGACGATCAGTCAAGGCGGCACGTTAAAATTCATTGTCAACGGTGAAGTATGGAGTGATCTAAAGGCATTGGTCGGAGATGATCTTACGGTTGAAACCATTTTGGATCCGGGGTATCGAGTGTACGAATGGGTGGTCAACGGTGTAACCTTGAACCACAGAAATTCCACACTGTTATTAGAGAATATTCGTAGCAATATGTCGATTTCTGCCGATTTCGTGTTGATCGGAGATTTGAATGGTGATTATCAAGTCACTGCGACCGATCTTGCGACCATGAGAAGATTTCTAGCGGGTTTAGATAATATCAGTCAAAAAGGACGGGTTGGCGGAGATATCGATAACAATGGGACTGTTTCAACAACGGATTTAGTACGCTTACGCCGCCGATTGGCTGGATTGGAGTAATCATGAAAAAGATACTAAACACACTCGCTGTCATTTTATTGCTTTTGGTTAATTTTACAATGATTAAGGCCGCAAGTTTTTTGACGGCCACAAGCAGCAGTAAAACCAGTGTAACCACCATCGGCGAGCAGTTCACCGTAACTTTTGCGGTGAGAAATTCAACGGGGATCAGCGCACTTACAGCGAACTTTAACTACGATTCCTCTAAACTTGAGATCGTATCTTCAGCTGCGGAAAGTGGTTTTGCTTTAACCTTAGGAACAAAACTCGTAGTCGACCATACGGAAGTGAAGTCAGGCAATTTCAATATTGCGAAAGTGACATTTAAAACCAAGTCTGCATTTGTACTGGGCGATAGCACTCAGGTAGGAATCAGCAATGTCGTGGGTTCGGATGGCTTTGAAGATATATCTGCGGCAGGGTCGAGTGTTACCATTAAAATGGAAGCACCGAAGTCAACCAACAACTATTTATCCAGTCTTGGCATCAGTCAAGGCACACTCAATTTTAACAAAACGACCACATCGTACACGGTGATCGTTGATAACAACATTACGAGTGTTACCCTAAGTGCTACGGCTGAAGATTCCAAAGCGACGATCAGCGGAACAGGCACTAAAAGTTTGAAAGTATACAGCAATACGTTCAATATCGTTGTCACTGCAGAAAACGGTTCTAAAAAGACTTATTCTGTGAATGTTGTTCGCAGAGATGCGGACGGTAATGCCGGTGCTCTGAGTACCAACAACAACCTTGCAAGTTTGAGGGTTGAAGGTTGTGAACTGACCTTTGTGGAAAGTCAGTTGGAATATCGGTGTGAAGTGGATAACCTGACTACAAACATTGAAATCACTGCTCAGCCTGCAAATAATAAGGCAACATATGTGATTGCCAATGTTGAGGAACTTAAAGTCGGAGATAATCCGATTACCATAACAGTTACTTCCGAAAGTGGTGCTGAGAAAGTATACATCGTTGTTGTCAATCGCAGCAACAATGCACCGACAGTTCCGATAGAAACTGTCAAAGAAGCACTTTCCACTACCACTGCCAATGAGGTTGCCATTAAGAATCCTGCGGATGGAATCATTTCCGAGGATATCATGGCTGCTCTTAAGGCATCCGGAAAAAAGCTCTTGATTCAGGGATTTGATGAGAAAGGCACATTGATTTATGAATGGTCCATTGACGGAAGTAAAATAGGCACACCTGCATCCATAAATACGATGTTGATTTACAATTTGGATATCGATCCTACCATCGAGCAACTGACCAATTACGCCAAAGGGATTTTCCTGGATTTCGAGAAAAATGAAGTAATTCCCGAAGGAACGATAGTGAAACTGAAAGTGACTTCTGTGTATCAGGATGGTGATAAAGTACGCCTGTATTACTATAATGTGACTGACAAGAAGATGGAATTGATCAGTGAGGATTTGGAAGTTATAGATGGTCATATTTCTATATCGCTTTCGCATACATCTGAATACTTCATTACTCAATCGGATCTTGGCAATAAGGGAAGCAACTCTCAAAATACAGGATTTGGTTTAAATATGTGGATCATATTGGCTGGAATTGAATTGCTAGTTATTATTGCTCTTGGAGTCTTGTTAACTAGAAAATCTAGAAAAGTAAGTCAGTGAATTTTGTTTCGCAAGGTCGTGATGTGTTGTAAAGTGTGCACTGTATAAAAAAGGCCGGCAGGGTATCTGCCGGCTTTGTGTTATATCGGTATATGAATTTCTCCGAGGGAATCATCCAATGTATAGTGATTATCTCTAAATAAGTCAAGACAAGCATCTACGACCTGAGGATGATATTTGCTCGTGCGGTTAAGAGTGATTTCTTCTAAAGCAAGATCGATCCCAAGGGCAGGACGATAGGGACGATGAGACATCATCGCTTCCACCACATCCGCAACGATCAAAATATGGGACTCCATCAGGATCTCATCACCTTTCAGATTGTTGGGATAGCCGGAACCATCCATGCGCTCATGATGCTGAGAGACAGCCACTGCGAAATTATGAGGAAGAACGACCTTGCTCAACATATCATAACCGCTTTGTGAGTGTTGTTGAATGAGTTTGAACTCGATTGGACTGATTTTTCCGGGTTTCGATAATATTTCGGTTGGGACCACGATTTTACCGATATCATGGATATAGCCGATGGCTCTCACCATATTACAAAAATCTTTTGGATGTTTTAGTTTCAAAGCGATGGCAGCGGCTAAATTACCGACCTTACGCTGATGACCGGAAGTATAGGGATCACGGTGTTCCACCACATCGGCAAGCAGATAAATGATGCTTGCCATGGACTGATTGAGTGATTCCGTCCGGCTTAAAACCATGCTTTCCAATTGACCCCGATAAAGCTCTTTTTCTGTTTCTTCTAAATGCTTCAGCTTTTGAGCAAGAACGATTTCCGTGTTGGTCGCGATTTCAGCTAAGAAATCCGCTTTTAAAATAGGTTTGTTCAAATAGCCGCTGGCTCCCATTTTAACGGCTTTCGCAGCGGTTTCTACGGTTGCTTCACCGGTCATGATCAAAATCCGGCACAACGAATTGGTTTTGCGGATATGTTCCATCAGTTCGATCCCGGTCATCCGTGGCATGATGATATCCGTAACGACGATATCATAATTGTTCTGATCGAAAAGGGTTCGCCCTTTGATTGCGTTTTCTGCCGTATCCACGTGATAACCGGCATTCTCCAAAAAAGTGCAAAGAGTTTCCCGTATGCTCATTTCATCATCAACGATCAATACTTTTATCATCGTTATTCCTCCTTACATCAAATGCCAGTCGTTATCAACGGGCAGCATGACTGTGAAAACCGAATATTCGCCTTCAACGGTATCGATATCAATGGTGCCATGATGGTCGGCGACGATACCAAAGCTGATCGCCAATCCCAAACCGGTACCTTTGTCTTTTGGTTTAGTGGAGTAGAACGGTTCAAATAACCGGTTCCTCACTTCTTCACTGATCCCCATTCCGAAATCTTTGACTGAAAGACAGATCCAACGTCGATTATCATGGAATTTCTGCTTCACATTCACTTCGATGATCTTATTTTCATCATAACCCGGATATTTATCATTAAGCGCATCCCGTGCATTGGTCATCAGGTTCATAAATACCTGCTGAATTTGTTGACTGCGACACTTCAAATTTGGTAAATCTTCTTCCAAAGTAACTCTTAAATCGATTTGATCTTTTATGAAAATGATTTTAATTAACGATAATGAATGGTCAATGATATCAATCATACTGGAATAACTGTGCGCACTTTTTTCAAATCTGGAAAACTGCAATAAGCTTCTTACGATATCGGAAATCCGATTTGATTCCCGTATGATACTGTTACCATAGTTTTCAATCTTCGAATCCGCATTTTCACTTTCAACGATCAGTTGAGCATAGTTCATGATGCCATTGATTGGATTATTGATTTCATGAGCAACCCCGCCCGCCAAAGTACCGATTGATTCCAGCCGTTGCTTTTGTTGGATGTGCATTTCCAATTCCATTTGCCTGCGCTGCATTTCCAGTTGTATGGTCAAGTCTCTGGCAAAGACCATGGCACTGTCTACACCGTCATAACTGATCGGTACAGCCCCAACTTCCGAATATATGGGTTTGCCATCCATGCGGATAAACTGACGTTGATGTAGCGGTATTTCAGTTTTGTCTACATATACCCGATTCATATTCTGAATGATATCTTCGACATCCTGATCAGGAACAAATCGAGTTAAGGGCATATTGATCAAGTCATCGTCCAAAGATGCCCCAAAAAACGTCAGTGCAGCCGGATTCATAAAGGCAAAACGTCCGTTTTGATGAATAAAGATCGGGATAGGCACATTTTTAACGACCGAGCGAAAATTGGATTCACTTCTCTTTAATGCACGCATCGCATCCAGCTTGCTTGAGATGTCTCGGGCAATGACCATCGCACCGTTTTGACCATTAAAAACAATGGGAACCGCAAAAGACTCTACGTCTAAATGTTCATTGTTTATCGTAAGATATATTCGATGCTTGGGTTGCGTTTGAATGCGATTGATATTGATATCGGTCATGGTGTCTTTTACTTCATCATGGAAATCCGGGTGTACTCTGTCTAGAATCCGCATCCCAATCATTTCAGATTCATCATGAGCTCTGAATAATGTCAGAGCGGCCGGGTTCAAATAGGCAAAACGGCGTTCCAACTGGATGAATATCGCATCTGGTTCGTTTTCTACGACCGTACGGAATAAATCCATGTTTCGCTTCATTTCTGCTTCCGCCACCACTCTTGCGGAGATATCGACGACGATCGAATATAGCAGTTGCCTTTTATCGATTGAAATAGGTCCGCTGAATATTTCCACATCGATAATTTCGCCATTGGCTTTGCGATGCTTAAACTTAAAGCGGGACTTGTTTGACTGCCTTGCCTTTTCCATTTCGATTTTTATCTGCTCAGAATTCAAGGTATTGATTTCTGACATTTTCTTGTTAAGCAGTTCATCTTTTGTCCAACCGTAAAAATTCATCGCCGCCGGATTGGCATCGACGATTTGACCGTCTTGCGGGTCAATGACCAACATGACGGTGTGCTGATTATTGAACAAACTGGAATACATTTGCTGGGCATCATTGATCAGTTCAAATGATTCATCGTATTTCTTTTGAATCAATAGAAAGATGCTGATGATCACCGTAACGACGGGATAAAGCAGTAAGACCGGAATTCCCAATATGCTTATTACATTTTGAGCAAGTGGGGCAGGTAAAGTGTACATGGTAAGCATCATAGCCGCATGAACCAATAGACCATACAAATAAACATTCAGCCAAAAGGGCAGGGCTTTACTGTTAAGGCAGTATCTTTTCCACAACAAGCCAATCAGCGTGGTAACTGTGATCACGAGAATGCCGGTTAGCAGGCCGACGCCACCCATAAAGTATCGGAAAATGATCATGATGGTTGAGGATATCAGAAGGGTGGGCGTAGAGAAAAACAGGGCAACGGAGGCAATCAATGTCGAACGTGCATCGAAGACGAGTCCATCCTGAAAAACGTAAGGGAAGGACATGATGAACATGCCGATCAGACCAATGACAGACCCTTTGAAAAGCGGATGAATTTGACCGAATTTCAGACCAAGATAGGAGTTGAGCTGATAAAGAATGATTACGATCATCAACAGTTCGATATTTTTAAGCAACCCAATATATACGCCGATTTCCATAAAAATTCTCCTTATCCGTCATGTGGATTCTGAAATGCCGAAAAACCAAATTCCATATCAAAAGCTATTCATTTCTTTTTGAAAAGAGATGATTATTAATTATAATATTACATTCATTATACCACGTTACACTTATTGTTATCATTCTTGTACGGAGACTAACAGAATCCTGTATCAATTCGGGAATTGATTATCAGATACGGGTAACATTTTCCTACTCAAAACGCGTAAAAAAGACGATTACTTTAATCGTCCGATTTGTTATAGGGGGATATGTATCTCACTGAGAGAATCATCAAGCGAGTAGTGTTCTTCAACGAACAATCCGATACAGGCATCGACGACTTCGGGATGATATTTCGTTAAGCGATATAAACTGATTTCTTCCAAGGCTTTATCGACGCCCAATGCCGCCCGGTAAGGACGATGAGTCATCATGGTCTCAACGACATCCGCAACGATCAGAATATGGGCTTCCATTAAGATCTCATTTCCTTTGAGCCGGTTGGGATAGCCGGATCCATCCATGCGCTCATGATGCTGACCGACGGTCGTCGCGAAATTTTTGGGGAGAATGACGTGTTTCAACATGTCACAGCCGCTTTGTGCATGCATTTGAATGAGTTTGAACTCGATATCATTGATTTTTCCCGGTTTGGTCAAGATTTCACTGGGAACCACGATCTTACCGATATCATGAATATAGCCGATGGCCCGGACCATATTGTAAAAATCTTTGGAATGGTTCATGCGTCTGCTTATGGAGGCGGCCAGATTGCCTACGCGACGCTGATGACCGGAAGTGTAGGGGTCACGGTATTCCGTGACATCGGAGAGTAGATGAATGATGCTTGCCATCGAACGTTTGAGCGTTTCGTTACTTTCAGCTACGGTGCTTTCAAGCATGCCTGTGTATTGTACCTGCTGGATTTCCTCTTTTGCTTTTTGACGGTTGGCCTCCACGGCTTTGACATTTGAGCGGATCTGCTCGAGGAATGCATCCTTAAGAATGGGCTTATTCAAATAGCCGTTTGCTCCGGCGCTGACAGCGCGGGCAGCGGTTTCCACGGTGGCTTCTCCGGTCATGATCAAAATACGGCATTGCTTATCGATGGTCCGAATGTATTCCATCAACTCGATACCCGTCATTTTTGGCATGATGATATCGGAAACGACGATATCATAGGGTTCTTCGGTAAACATTTTCATGCCTACAATGGCATTTTCGGCAATATCGACCGAGAATCCCTCTTTTATCAAAAACCTGCTTAAAGTAAGTCGAATGCTGTTTTCATCATCCACGATCAAAATTCGAATCATTTCTTATCTCGTATAATCCAATTAAGGATTATACATCTCCTTTCTTCTCTAGTTCCAAAAAATAGTTTGTTATAATATTCATGCACTGTGGATTTGTTTCTATT
>PHAF01000056.1 GCA_002841605.1 Firmicutes bacterium HGW-Firmicutes-10
GACCATTGGCAAAAATTGTCATATTGGTGCCGGTGCCGTGGTGGCCGGTGTATTGGAACCACCCAGCAAACAACCGGTCATCATAGAAGATAATGTGCTTATCGGAGCTAATGCCGTCATTCTTGAAGGCGTTGTGATCGGTGAAAATGCTGTGGTCGCCGCCGGTTCGGTCGTATTGGAAAATGTAGAGCCGAATATGGTGGTTGCCGGTTCTCCGGCGCGTGTCATTAAGCGTAGAGATGAGAAAACCGATGCAAAAACTGAGATTCTTGCGGATCTGAGGAAATAATGATGGAACAGCAATTACAGTGGGTCACTTCGACCCGTCGGATGCTTCACCAAATTCCTGAACTTGGTTTTAGTTTGTTCAAAACATCGCAGACAGTCAAGGAAATAATGGAATCATTGGGATATCAGGTTGAATCCGTCGCATCTACCGGTTGGATCGCTTTTAAACAAGGCGAGTTGAATGAAGCGATCGCTTTTCGCGCGGATATGGATGCTTTGCCTGTTAGTGAAACCACAAATGTGGAATTTGCATCTCAGCACCCGGGGAAAATGCATGCCTGCGGACATGATGGTCATATGACGATGTTGCTTGGGCTGGCAAAACGTTTGGCAGCCAAAAGCACCAAGTATTCCGTCGTATTTATTTTCCAACCGGCCGAAGAAGGTCCAGGTGGAGCAAAAATCATTGTTGACTCGGGGTTGTTTGGCCGATATGACATCAAAGCGATTTTTGGTATCCATCTATACCCCGGATTACCGGAGGGAGTCTTCGGACTTTGTGAAGGTCCGATGATGGCTCAAAACGGTGAGTTTGATATTACGATTCAAGGGAAAAGTGCTCATGGTGCTCAGCCGCACTTAGGATCAGATGCGATATTAGTACAGGCAGCGTTGATTCAAGGACTTCACTCCATCATCAGTCGCAATCTGAATCCACTGGACAGCGCTGTGATTACGGTAGGCACGATTCACGGTGGTGAAGCCCGCAACATCATTGCTCACTCAGTATCACTATGCGGGACGATACGGGCGTTTAACGAGAATGTGTACTCGATGTTGAAACAACGCATACACACTCTTACGGAAGGTTGTGCCGCTTCTTACGGAGCATCTATATCTACGTTGATCAAGGATTATTATCCCCCTGTCGTCAATGACCCAAAATTGGTACAGCTGGCTAGTTCAGTACTCAAAGAGCATGAATATAGTCATATTCAACCGTTGATGATTTCGGAGGATTTCAGCTTTTATCAACAAGCCGTCCGGGGTTGTTTTGTCCTGTTAGGCACCGGAAGTGAAGAAAAAGGATATATTCATCCTTTGCATAGCAGCAATTTCAATTTCGATGAAGCCGTTTTACTTAAAGGAATCGATTTCTTCGAAAATATTCTGATAAGTTTTGGTGAGTAAATCTCACCTTTTTTTTAACGAAATTACACTTTTACTGAAAGTATGTTATAGTTTTTATAACTGAATGCCGGGGGGTGTGATGTGGATTGGATCGTTATCAACATTTTGTGACAAATGGTTTTTATTTCAGGCCGGAAGAACCGGAATACTGGCATACTTACCTAATCAACAATGTATTATTAATTTTGATACCCTTATTCTTATTTTTGATTATAATGAATGTTTTTGTGCATAAACTTTTTGATATCGCTCTGATTGATTTGATTGCGATTTTGATTGCTTTATTTTTATTGCGCTATTTCCACAATACCAATAATGTCAGAAAAACATCTGTGCTCTTGGTCGTATTTTATACTTCGCTGTTGATTTCTTATGTCCTGATTTCAGGTCCCAATGACTATGCCTTTTCTTGGGTTCTGATTTTGCCGGCGATTTCATATTTCTTGTTAGGCAGAAATGCAGGCAGATTAGTGACAGGTATATCGCTTGTTCTGTTGATTTTGAGTTTTACTTTTTTCTCACCGCTTTGGCCGTCTGCTGATTTCAGTTTTATTTCTTTGGTGAACCTGCTGTTTGCGGCACTTTGCATTACAATACTAATTTCTTTCTCAGAACTGAGCCGGGCAAAAGCTTACGATTTTATCAGACTTAAAAATGAAGAGTTGATGCGATTGTCTCATACCGACGCACTGACCGGTATCAGTAACCGCTTGAAACTGGATGAAGTCATGTTGAAGGAGCTGGCGCGTGTTCGACGCGGAACACCTCATTTTAGCGTGATCATGGGAGATTTGGACTTATGTTAATGATAATTTCGGCCACCTTGCAGGAGATCAGATTTTGATTGAGATTGCGGCTGCAATCGTTCCGATTTGCCGCTTGACCGATACAGTTGGACGCTGGGGCGGAGAGGAGTTTTTGATCATCTGTCCGGAGACTTCGTGTGAAGGTGCAATGATTCTTGCTGAGAAAGTCCGTAAAGCCGTGGAATCCTTACCTTTACATCGCTATGGAACGGTAACGATAAGCTTGGGAGTTACTTGTAGCAAATTGGATGATGACATCAATACAGTCATACAGCGAGCGGATAAAGCGCTGTATCTGGCTAAATCAGCAGGTCGTAATCAGGTTCGCTCCATGCAAAGTACGACTCATCAGTTATCTTTGGATGAAGACGCGGTTGAGCTATTTAGAAATTGAAATTATTCGGTAATATGAAAATCATGTAAATGCTTATCAATCCTTGATTTTGATGCTTGTTAGGGTCATAATAAAACTAACAAGGAGGGCATATATGTCAAAACTAACAACAATTGAAGGCATTGGAGAAGTTTATGAAGCTAAGTTTGTTGAAGTTGGGATTAAATCTGTAGAAGCACTTCTTGAGGCCGGCGCAACCAAAAAAGGCCGCATCGACCTTGCTGAAAAAACAGGTGTTTCTGAAAAGCTTGTGTTGAAATTTGTGAATCATGCGGATCTGTTTAGAATCAAAGGGATTGCGGGCGAGTATGCTGAATTATTGGAAGCCGCTGGTGTTGATACGGTTGTTGAACTGGCAGGTCGCAGACCGGACAATTTGACCGCAAAATTGGCTGAAGTAAATGAAGAGAAAAAATTAGTCCGTCGTGTACCTGTTCTTAAAGAAGTTGAGAAATGGGTCGAACAAGCAAAAGAATTGCCTCGGGCAGTATTCTACTAATCTAAAAGACACATCTTGCGATGTGTCTCTTTTTTCATTTTGTGATCGATCTTTTGATTAGTTCGATAACTTCCTCAGCAGTACCCATGGTCAAGGCTTTTTCAGCCATGATCTTCATTTCTGCGTAGTTTAAGTCACGAACCATTTTCCTTGCCCCTAAAATCGATGAGGCAGACATGGAAAATTCATCCAGACCAAGCCCTAAGAGTACCGGGACTGCCAATTCTTCCCCTGCCATTTCACCGCACATTCCTACCCACTTACCTTCTTTGTGAGCTCCATCGATAGTCATTTTGATCAGACGGAGCAACGAAGGATTATATGGCTGATACAGATAAGCAACTTTCTCACTCATCCGATCGGCTGCCATGGAGTATTGAATCAAGTCATTGGTTCCAATGCTCATAAAATCAACTTCTTTGGCAAACTGATCCGCAAGCACGGCAGCTGCCGGTATTTCGACCATGATTCCTAATTGATATTTGCCAACTTTTTGACCCTCGTAGATCAAATTTTCTTTCTCATCTTCGATAATAGCCTTAGCATCGCGGAACTCTTGCAGAGTCGCAATCATTGGAAACATGATGCAAAGGTTTCCATGAACACTTGCACGCAATAACGCACGCAACTGGGTACGGAATATATCTGTACGATCCAAACACAGACGAATAGCACGATACCCTAAGAAAGGATTCATTTCCTTAGGAAACTGTAAATATGACAATTCTTTGTCACCGCCGATGTCCAGTGTACGGACAACGACCGGTTTATTTTTCATACGCTCAAGTACGGTCTTATAAGCTTCAAACTGCTCTTCTTCAGTCGGCAGAGCTGTGGCATCCATGTACAAGAATTCCGTACGATATAAGCCGACGCCTTCACCACCATTGTTTAGTACACCCAAGACATCATTCGGTGTTCCGATATTCCCAACCAGTTCAACATGATGACCATCGATTGTTATGCTGTCTGCATCTTTTAGTACTTTTAAGCTTTGTTTCATATCAGCAAAGCGATTGGCTTTGTTTGTATAATGTTTGATTTGCTCATCGGTAGGTTTAATGATTACAACACCATCCAATGCATCTAAGATGATACTGTCACCATGATCACATTTAGACAGCAAATCTCCGGCACCGACGACAGCAGGGATTTCCAGACTGCGGGCCATAATGGCTGAGTGAGACGTCCGTCCGCCGATCTCCGTTGCAAAGCCTTTCGTAAAGGCTTTGTTAAGCTGGGCTGTATCCGAAGGCGTCAAATCATGAGCAACGATTACGACTTCTTCATCAATCAAAGCCAGATTTGGTATCGTTACATTGCAAATATGACATTTGATCCGATAAGTAACATCTTTGATATCAGCTGCTCTCTCTTTGAAATAAGCATCTTCCATAGACTCAAACATCGAAATAAACATCCCGCCGACTTCATTGACTGCAAATTCTGCATTGATGTTTTCGTTCTTAATCATTTCTTCGATTTGACCAATGAATTCCGGATCCTGTGTCACCATCAAGTGAGCATCAAAAATCGCCAACTCTTCATCCGTCAATTTTCCTACGGCCTTTTTCTGAATCGTTTCAATGTCTTTCTGTGTTTTTTCCAAGGCTGAGGATAGTTTGCTGATTTCAGTTTCAGCATCAGAATCTTTTCGCTCGATATTTAGAACCGGATGTTCTAATTTATACACTTTAGATACAACTACACCTGATGAAGCTGCAATTCCCTTGTACATAAATGTCCTCCTTATTTCTTTTTCGCTACTAAATTCACTACGTCACTGACACTTCTGCACCCCAGCAACTCATCATCAGAAAATGTGACATTGAGCTCTTTTTCAAGTTCCAAAAGGACTTCAACCAAGTCCAGTGAATCGATCCCAATTTCTTTTAATGTTGAACTTTCGGTCAATTGACCGGTCTTAATACCGCGATTTTCCAATAGCGTTTTTAGTCTAGAAAAAGTATCCATATTGTGCACCTCTGTATCATTTTACCATTTTTCGACCATGCAAGCAACGAATAAATGTGTCCATACACTGCTTCTTATGACGGTAAAATGAGCTTCGTGAGTAGTACTCCAGATACCAGTTTGGACTTGTTTTTTCCATGAATTCCTTTCTAATAATCTTCTTTTGTTCGTCACTTAGCTGAGACAGTGCATACCTCATATGTCGATCAAGATCATTACAAGTTTGCAAGTCGTAGATGTTCTCACTGCTTTCACTGACATATTTACTTTGCCCCCAAAGAATAAACAAGTATGATATCAATTGTTTTTTTCGCGCGAAACTGGTCATGTTATTCACCTCTAGTGTTATCTATGACGTAAAATCGCATATTCCTTAATGTGAAAAAAATCTCTTTCATTTTTATTCATTTAGTGATAGAATACTCAGTGTAAATTAAAAAGAAAGTTGGGATACTTTGGAAGCTCTATATGAATTGATTCATCACTTTGTCATCGATTTGACAAAACTGTTGATGTTATTGTTGGAATTGACAGGTGCGTTTATTATCATCTTGGTCGCCTTTCAGACATTATGCAGATTCGTAAAACTAAAATATAAACAAACATCTACTGAGTTACGTATCCGATTAGGACGCGGAATCGCATTAGGATTATTGTTCTATTTGGCAGCTGAGGTATTGCGTTTGATCACGATTCGTGATTATACGGACTTAGCAATCGTGAGCGCGATTATTGTTTTGCATGTCATTGTTTCCGTGTTGGTCAGTTGGGAAGTTGGTCACAGTTTGAAACATGTAAGAGAAGAACTGGAATATGACCACGATTCAGAAAGCAAATTCTAGAATACAAACAAAAAACAGTCCGCGGACTGTTTTTTTTAGCGTAAGAATATCAACCAGACGATACCGATCATAAAAGCGATGACTGCCAGCATTGCCGGCATAATCGTAATCATGGCCGCAATAATCATAGCCATCATGTCACCTTTTTCAAAATCGGTGTTTTTCAATTTTTCTTCGTAATCTCGTATTTCTTCCTTCGTGTATTTTGGTGCTTTAGGTCTATTCAGCGTCTTTGCTCCTTAAGTGGCATGCGACGAAGTGACCAGGTTCAATTTCTTCCCATTTAGGCGTGACCACTTTGCATTTATCAAATGCATAGCGGCATCTTGTATGGAATTTGCACCCTTTCGGCGGTTTGATCGGCGAAGGAATATCACCTTCAAGAATCGTTAATTCTTGTTTGACGACATCCGTACGAGGAATGGCTTCAAGAAGCGCTTCGGTATACGGATGCAACGGATTTTCGAAAATTCTGTCAGATGTTGCCAACTCAACCATATTGCCTAGATACATGACTCCGATGCGATCGGAAATATACTTGACTACGCTTAAGTCATGGGTAATAAATAAATATGTTAAGTTGTTTTCTTTTTTCAATTCACTTAATAAGTTAATAATTTGCGACTGGATAGATACATCAAGTGCACTTACAGCTTCATCACATACAATGAACTTCGGATTTAAGGCCAACGCACGGGCAATCCCGATACGCTGACGTTGTCCACCGGAGAATTGATGCGGATAACGGTGAATAAAATACGGAGCAAGACCACATTGGTCCATAACCTTCGTTATATATTCTGTATACTTTTGACTGCTCGAATCCTTAAATACATCATGTGCCAACAAACCTTCACCAATGATCTGTCCAACAGTCAACCTAGGATTAAGTGATGAATATGGATCTTGGAAAATAATTTGCATATCACTGCGCAACTCGCGCATTTCTTCTCTCGTTAAGCGGGAAAGGTCGATCCCATTGTCCTCAAATGCTGCAAACTCGGCATATCTCGGCTGTTGACGCGCTTGATCATGCAATTGCGCAAGTTTGACCCGAATCGGCTTCTCAAACTCCATTAGCTTAGCAAGTTCATCTTTCCAGACAACAACTTTTGCGGAAAGTTTCTCATTCAGTTCGCCGGCATCCAGTTTCTTTTTAGCCATGCGAAGCTTACGGTTGATGATTGCGGTTTTCTCTAGATGCTGATGCAACTCCATCAAATGAGTCGAAACCAGTTTCAAATCAGGATGAACCAGCAAGCCTCCCGCAATTCTCAACATGTTAAGATACATGTTGTTCAGTGTTTTCTCACGATTGATAACCTTTTCTTCAGCAGCTGCTTTTTCAACAGAATCTGTAATTTTCTCAGTTGCTGCTTTTGTAGCTTCATGGATTTTTTTCTCATTCAAATACTTGGGAAACGAATCAGGTATACTTTTGATGACTTCTCCAACATATTTAGGAGCAAACTCCGATATAGAACGGCCATAAAACAAAGTTGAACCATCCGTTTGATTATATAATTGTAAAATCGTACGACCTAGAGTCGATTTACCGCAACCGGATTCTCCAACTAAACCAAAGGTTTCGCCTTCAAGAATATCCAACGTAATACCGTCATTGGCCTTAACAAATAACCTCTCTCTTTGGAAAATGCTTCTTTTCTTAATCGGGAAGTACTGCTTTAAGTTTTGAATCCTTATCAGGACTTTTTTATTCTCCACTGCTACGCACTCCCTTCTTCGGATAGAAGCAACGAATTGCTTGCTTATCACTTATTCTGACCAATTCAGGCTCTTCCTCTTGGCACTTAGCCGTTGCATATTTGCAACGAGGAGCAAACTTGCATCCCTTCGGTAAATCGAGCGGATGAGGTACAGAGCCCGGAATAACATCAAGTTTCTGATTTTTATCACTATTTAAACTCGGAATAGACTTTAACAATCCTTCCGTGTACGGATGCATATACTCAGTCGTTTTGTCAGTAAATACATACTCAACCGGTGCAGTCTCGACAACTTGACCGCAATACATAACCGCGACATCATCAGCCATTTGATTGATAACGCCTAAGTCATGGGTAATGAAAATGATCGAAGCTCCAAACTCGGTTTTCAGTTCGTTCATCAAACGTAAAATCTGCGCTTGAATCGTAACATCCAATGCAGTGGTCGGTTCATCGGCGATCAGCAGTTTCGGTTGACAAGCCAAAGCCATAGCGATCATGACCCGTTGATTCATACCACCGGACAATTGGAATGGATACATATTAACGACTTCTTCAGGATTGGAAATCTTGACGGCTGCTAACATGTCAATTGAACGTATGTGTGCTTCCTTTTTATCCAACCCTTGGTGAAGCATCAAAACTTCACTGATTTGCTTGCTAACGGTAAATACCGGATTCAAACTGGTCATTGGTTCTTGGAAGATGATCGAAATATCATTTCCGCGAATATGACGCATTTCAGTTTCAGTAGCTGTAGCCAAGTCTTTTCCGTCAAACAGAATGGATCCTTGGTAAATTTGCTGGTTCGCTTCAAACAACCGTAAAATACTCATTGCAGTCTGACTCTTACCACTTCCTGACTCACCAACAATTCCTAATGTTCTACCTTCTTCTACTTTCAAAGTCACACCATAAACGGCTTTGATCAAACCGCGGCGAGTTTTGAAGTATGTATGTAAGTTATTAATTTCTAATAATGCCATTTAAGTTACCTCTACTTTTCATTGTTCTTGGGGTCCATAGCATCTCTCAAACCATCACCGACAATATTCACGGTTAAAGCAGCAATCAATACTGCTACGGCTGGAAGAATCCATCTCCACCAATAGAACGTGATGACCGTCGAGTCTTGAGCACCGGTTAACATATTGCCCCATGACGGCGACGGAGGTATTACCCCGAATCCTAAGAATGACAAACCTGCTTCAGTCAGCAGACTGCCGGCATAACCCAATGTCATACTAACGATGACAACATTAATTACGTTAGGAAGAATATGTCTTAATATAATAACGTTAGATCGAATTCCCAAAGCCCGTGCAGCTAATACGAAATCTTTTTCACGTTCAGCCAAAATCTGACCGCGTACCAAGCGTGCCAAACCAGTCCAGGAGATAACCCCCAAAATGACCATGATCAACAACAAACGTTCCGTCTGACTAAGAATACCGCCTACAAACGAAGACAGTGTAATTGCCATCGGCAAGAATGGGAAAGAGTTGATGACTTCGGTAAAACGCATCAAGATATTGTCAATCCATCCGCCATAGAAACCGGAAATCAAACCAACAAGTAAACCGATCGTTGTCGAGATAAGTACAGCTACAGCACCGACGGTCATCGTAACACGACCACCATGAATCAAACGCATCAGCATATCGCGTCCCAAATCATCAGTACCTAAATAATACCCGTCTTGACCCCATCCGTATGATTTACCATCTTCCGTAATAACATACGTTTGATAGTAGTTAGCAGCAATAGAAACGACCTTTTTGCCTAAAACCTCTTGTGGGATGTTCAACTGATTATAATCATTGCTACCCCAAACGAATATTTTCCCTGAAGCCGCTAATGCGATGAAGTGGGAACGTCCTGCTTCAACAGCAACGATCTTTTCATTTTCGATACCCTCAGGCAAAGTAAGCAAACCATGCTCGTTTTCTCCCCAAACGATCACTTGTCCAACAGTATCAACAACGATAGCCGTTCTAACGGTAACCGCAGCATCAACGATAGTAACTTCTTTGTTTGCGAGTCGAGTTGGAAATGAGGTTTCCAGCATGGTCTGAGGTTGTCCCATAATACCAACAGAACCGTCATCTAAAATCAATATAATGTTAAACGGAGCTTGTGCTGCTTTTACAATTCGTCCTTGATATCTTGATGGAACGATATCCAACCCTGTTGCAAAAGTCGTACCCCATACATGGATCTTATTTTTATCTGTTATGATTGCCGAATATTGATCCCCTGCCAAAATATCTACGACATTTTCAAGCATCATGATCGCTTCGATTTCAGCCGGAACAGTAGCTTGTTTAAAGTTATTGTTACCCCAACCGTATATCTTACCTGAAGTAGTCATGACAATAGCATGTCTATCCCCAGTGGCAATCTTCTCTATTTGCAAAGCATTGATATCAGCAGGAATTTTGGTAGCACCCAAAACATCCTGCCCCCAGGAATATACGTTACCGTCTTTACCCAACCCTATTCCAAAAGTCGTGCCATTAGAAATTTGTACAAGACCTGCATTTTGAGCAGCACTTGTTATTTTCGTATAACCCAAGCCTGGCTTAGTATTGCGCATAATCGGATTGGTTGACAAAATCGTCAAAGGATTTAAAGCTGCTCCAAGAAATACAACGGTAAGCATAATCATAAATCCTGCTAATCCGGTCAACGCCAATTTATTTCTAAAGAAGTTTTTTACAATGACCTTTGATGGGCTCATGACAGCTTCTTCAGCTAACATATCCACCGGTCTTTTCATTTTACCAAAACTGAACAGAGATCCGACCAGTTTGCCAAAAGAAGCTAATGTACGCAAAAATGCGTTTTCTTTTTTATCCATTTGTCGCCGCCCCTATTTCAATTTAACGCGTGGATCAACCAACGCATAACCGATATCCATAATGATATTCGCGGAAAGTGTAAGCACCGCGTAGAACATATTCATCGTTAAAACAACCATATAATCGCGTTGATTCAAAGCTTGAATCAAAACATATCCGATTCCATTCCATGCAAATATGGTTTCTGTAATAGCAGCTCCGCCAAACAGACCGACCAAAGATCCGGCAACCAAAGTTACAACTGGAATCAAAGCATTTTTAAATGCATGTGAGTAAATAATGACTTTCTCGCTAAGCCCTTTAGAACGAGCCGTCCGAATAAAATCTTTACTTATAATTTCAATCATGGCGTTACGCACGTAACGAATCGTACCGGCTAAACTACCAATGGTCAATGTAATAACCGGCAAGGTCATATATCGTGCCCAAGCCAGTATATCGGTCCAATCACCCTTCAACATAAACGGCATGCCTCCGCCAGGCAACAAGCGCAGCGTTATGGCAAATACGTAAATAAAGATAAGTCCGATAAAGAACACCGGCATAGATAATCCCACAAGTGAGAAAACCTGCCAGAATGAATCAAATAATGAATGTCGTTTAACTGCAGAACGAATGCCTACAGGTATAGATACCAAGAAAGAGAAGACCAGAACAAAAACATTCAATCGTATTGAATTTTTTAACGGTGTTGCAATAACCTCAGTTACAGGACGTTGAAATGAAGTTGAAACTCCAAAGTCGCCTTGCATCGTGTTGTACATCCAACGGACATATTGCTCCGGTATAGACTTATCCAAACCCAAACGGGCCTTGATCGAGTCGTAATAAAACTGTCTTAGTTCTTCGGTTTTAACGCCAGCAGGAATCATAAGTTTGACCGGATCTCCTGGCATAGCCTTAAAAATTCCAAACAACATGATTGAAATGATAAAGATTACTGGAATAAGTGACAAGAATCTCCTAAGGAAAAATTTTAGCATGTTTCATAACTCCTTACGCATAGAAAATTAAAGGGATAGAGGACCCCTATCACCTTTAATTTCCTAATTTTCTAGATTTTAATTCTTAAGATTATTCGCCTTCAACAGTTACGTCAAGAATAGCTCTCGGCCAAGAATATAATGGCGTTGTGACTAAGCCTTTAACGCGGTTGCTGAATACATCGAAGTACTCATTTGAGTAAATAGGAATATTCGGAAGGATTTCGTTCCAACGAATCTGGTAATCCAACCACAACTCAGCATATTTTTCCTTTTCAGTCGGATCCAAAGATCTCATTTTAACTGTTAAGTAATCGATTGCAGGGTCATTCAATTGGTTAGCATTTTGCCATGTACCCAACCAGTCACTGTGCATCGAATAGTAAGGATCGTAGACAGCAGAGAAGTTAGTTGCAAGGTTAAACGTATGGAATTTTCTTTCAGAAATATCAAGCTCATATGCATAGTAGTAATTTGTCAACAATGCATTGAAATCTTGTTCTTCCCAAGTGAATTTAACGCCAGCTTTGTTCATGCCTTCTGGCCATTTGGTACCGATCAAAACAGTAATCGGGTTCTGAGTTGTACCTAAGTGGTTGATTTGCAGAACTTCGCCATCAGCTGTATGTCTCCAGTAACCTTCGACAGCTTTTGCCGGGTCAAACGGAGTAACGCCATCAGCTTCAAACTTATAAGGAGAAGCATCTAATAATTCATTTGCTTTTTGTACATTATAAGTATAGTTAATCAGTTTTTCAGCAACTTTTTCTTTTTGTGTTTGATACATCCATTGTGCCAAACCGTATTCGCCGTTAGTCATTGCACCGTAACCACCCAAGATTTCTGTTAAGAAGATATTGCGGTCAATTAAGAATGCCAATGCCTGACGTACTTCAACGAATTTTGTCGGACCGAAGTCTGTGTGGTATGCGATCAAACCATAACCGTTACGCAAGTAAGATGTTACGTCAGCGGTCGTAGCTGCTTTAGCTTTTTCGATCTTGTTGCCTTGTACAACACCGGATACTAAATCGATGTCGCCAGAGATAACGAGGTCAACGTCTGTGTTTTGGTCAACGTATTTAACGATGACAGTTTCCAATTTTGCTTTTACGCCGCGATAATCGCCAGCATAGTTCGGGTTGTTCTTTAAAGTAACAACGTCGTTTTCAAAGCTTTCGAATGTAAACGGACCGGAAACGACTGTCGGTTTGAAACGTTCTGTTGTAGCAACTTTTTGTGCAACAGCAGCAACATCACCAACTAAACCGTTGCCATCAGCATTGAAGGTCAAATCCGGTGCCCAAGCAGCCATCGGAGACGGACCAAATGAAGCATAAGAAACTTCATAGAAATAAGGTAGTTCTTCAGCAGAAATAGTAACTGCGAAGTTGTTGTCATCGATCAGCTTAACGCCAGTGAATGTAGCAACATCACCTTTTTTGTAAGCAGCATATCCAATCAAGGAGTCGCCGGTAGATGAACTAGCACCTGCAGCTGTCCAAGCCGGATGAGCCGAGAACAAGATATCGAATACAAAGTCTTTAGCGGTAACTGCAGAACCATCAGACCACTTAACACCTTTTTTGATTGTAAAGGTATATGTCTTGTTTCCTGCGTCATCAACGCTGGTGACCAATTTTTCAACTACGGTTTCATTGAGAACGAATTCTCCGCCCGGAGTCGTTGTATAGGTCGGGTAATCCCAAATCATGGTGCGAATTGCATTGTCATATGCGCTGTTTCCGAAACCGGCAACAAAGTCGCCATTCATTTTCGGTGTACCAACGATCAATGTACCGGAAGGTCCACTAGCCGTAGGTCCGCACGCTGCCATTGAAGCAGCTAACAATGCGATCGCAATTAAAGAAATAAATTTTTTCATTTTTCCTCCTTAAATGTGAGATACAGATCCCGTCTGTATTGTAGTCATTATAACGATAGTTGCCT
>PHAF01000057.1 GCA_002841605.1 Firmicutes bacterium HGW-Firmicutes-10
ATTGTTTCACGTGGAACATTCGGTAAGACGCTCATAATCTTCTGAATTTTGTCCTCAATATCAGCAACTTTGGCATCCAATTGGGTTATCTGTTCATTAGCTTCGCCTACTTCTTGCATAATTTCCGTAGTGTCTTTGCCTTCACGCTTTAAAAGTCCGATCTTTTTGGACGTTTCATTACGGAAATTTTTCTTTGCTTCCACTTCGGTTAATAGCAATCTACGTTCTTCATCCCACTTCACGATTTCACGAATAACAGAGAAATCAGCTCCACGAGTCTGAAGTCTGCGAATGATTTCCTCAGGATTCTCCCTGATCAATTTAATATCGAGCATATTTACCCTCCTTAAAATAAAAAAAGACAACACAAGGGACGATTCTCCGTGTTGCCACCCTTCTTGCAATGTTTCACGTGAAACAATGCCTCTTATACAGATAACGGCTGTAACCGTAAGGACATTACTCCTTCACTCTTGGGTGGATTTCCTGATGGCCGTCACAACTCTCACCAACCGTTGTGTCTCTGAATCCGACTTCTCAGTACTTGTCCCTGTCTTCGTTTATAGGTATATTCTAATGGTCTCTGACAGCATTGTCAACATGATTAAATTCCGTATTCCTTGAATAATCCTGCATCTATACCCGCTTTCACACGCTCAAATAACTGGGGGTGATGTTCCATAACTACTTTCATTATACTCTCCCCATACATACGGTATTTGATAATCGCGCGATCTACCAAGTCTTGATCATCCTGAGGTATGCCATTGATCTTTTCCGGAAAATAACAAATTCTCATAAGTTTGTTTTTATCCAAAATAGTCAGAAACTCATATAAATCGGTGATTATCTCTTCTTTTAACACTTCACAGCCCTCGTTTATAATGTATCTGTCTGACCAATAAGTTTCAACGCTATCCTTAACACATGGTTTTAATTGATAAATAGATACCTTTTTACCCTTTAGGGTCGAGAAAATACTTTTTTCGTAACGTTCACACAGAAAACATTGACCACTTTTCAAATCTTTTCCGATCGTATAGCTAAAATCGTTGTTTTTACTAATAAAATCCAGTAAACTCGCGACTTTGTTTTTACATCCGGTTTTTTCAGATAAGCCTGGCTCAGCAGAGTCTGAGGATATAACTTTCAATCCGCTTATATATGAGCTGTAATATATAGTCTCCATATACATCCTCCGATACATTGTTATTATTTTCTCACAGACGAATGACTTATTCAATATTTTAAATAAATGTGTTCAATATCGTATATTTAGTGTAGAATAGCATGCATAAAGCCAGAACAAAGGATATGACTATGAAACAACGTGACGGATCATTATTAATATTTATGGCCGCAGTAATGTGGAGTTTCGGAGGACTTGCTGCTAAAATTTTGACCTGGAACGCTTTTTCCATTGCGTGTGTACGCGGATTGATTGCCTTTGTCGTTATTTTTATCTATCGCGGTAAAACCCGTATATCATTTTCTAAGTCAACCGTGTTATCCGCTATATCTTTAACCTTGACCACAACGTTATTTATGTTAGCCAACAAACTGACTACATCAGCCAACGCCATCGTTCTTCAATACTCTGCACCCGTTTTTATCCTTTTGTTCTCATTTGTATTTCAAAAATATACACCCTCGCGCAAAGATGTGATTGCGGTCACTCTGACTTTGTTCGGTATTTCGCTATTCTTTATCGAAAGACTTCAAACCGGCTATTGGTTCGGTGATTTCATCGGTCTTCTTTCCGGTGTGAGCTTTGCCGGTGTATTCTTTGCCAATAAATTGCCCAATGCCAATCCTGTGGATGCATCGTTGTTAGGCAACCTGTTCAGTATATTTTTGGTGCCTTTTCTGTTTTTTGATAAAAATTTCCTTACATTCAGCACGATTAATTGGACTGTCATTCTTTTAATGGGCACATTACAGTTGGGTATTCCTTATATTTTATTCTCTTTGGGCATAAAACGGACTTCAGCGGTGAAAAGTTCGATCATTGCTACGATCGAACCTATTCTTAATCCTATTTGGGTATTTCTTGCGGTACAAGAAGTCCCAGGAGTCCTATCTCTTTTTGGTGGTTCGATCGTATTACTTACGATAGTCATATATAATATAACTAAAACCAAGGAAAACTATAAAATAAGTGGCGAGCCCGGTTGAGCTCGCCACTTTTATGCACTAATTTCTTCTTTTTCAGTTGTTTCTTCAACTTCCTCAACCGGAATGACCGCAACAGAGGAAACACTGTGACCTTCACCTAACTGAATTAACTTGACTCCTTGAGTATTACGTCCGTAAGTTCCAACATTCTTCAAAGAAATTCGAATAACGATTCCTTCATCTGTAACAATTAACAGTTCTTCTTTACCTGTAACTGCACGCATTGACACCAGTGGTCCGTTTTTCTCTGTTATATTGATGGTTTTTACCCCTTTAGCACCACGATTAGTTAGACGATAGTCTTCCAACGGAGATTTTTTACCATACCCGCCTTGCGTTACCGCAAGAATGTATTCGCCTTCTTTATCTGTCGTCATACCAATAACTTCACTTCCATCAACATTGAATCCTCGAACTCCAGCAGCATTTCTTCCCATAGGACGAACATCATTCTCATTGAAGCGAACAGCTTTCCCGTTTGCACCAGCAATAATGACCTCATCATCCCCTGTTGTTTGTTTGACGGCAATCAATTCATCTCCATCTCGAAGTGAAATAGCGATCTTGCCGGATTGACGGATCGACTCAAACTCAGAAACTGCTACACGCTTGACCAAGCCTTCTTTTGTACTAAATACAAAGAATGCATTGTTTGAGTCCGTGCTAACAGCTGACATTGCCTTAACTTTCTCATCTTTATCCAGATTTAACAGATTTACAACCGGTATCCCTTTGGCGATCCGGCTTGCCTGAGGTACACGATATCCCTTGATTCGATAAACTTTGCCAAAATTTGTAAATAACAACAAATAATCGTGCGTAGACATCGTTATAAACTGATCGACAATGTCATCGGAATGGGTTGCCATCCCTTTAACACCCTTACCACCACGGTTTTGTACATGGAATGTATCGATAGTTGTCCGTTTGATATAACCGTTGAGAGTCATCGCAATGACGACATCCTCGATTGGAATCAGATCTTCATCTTGCATGTCTAAATCCGCTTCAATGACTTCTGTGCGCCGCAAATCTTTGAATCGAGCCTTTACTTCAAGTAGCTCATCTTTAATAATGGCCATAATCCGCCAGTGATTAGCTAAAATATCTTCGAAATCAGCAATTGCTGACATTAACTGAGCATATTCCTCTTCAATTTTCGAACGCTCCAGACCGGTCAACCGGCGTAAACGCATATCGAGAATTGCTTTTGCCTGGATTTCGGTCAAACCGAACCGATCTATCAAAGCAACCATTGCGGAAGTATCGTCTTTCGAAGAACGAATGATCGCAATGACCTCATCAATAAAGTCCAAGGCAATGCGCAAACCTTCCAGGATATGAGCGCGGTCTTTCGCCCGGTTCAAATCATAATTGGTTCTGCGAACGACTACATCAACCTGATGGTCGATATAATGATTCAATACCTCTTTGATTGACAGCTGTTTTGGTGCGTTATCGACCAGAGCCAGCATATTTACACCAAATGTCGTTTGCAATGCCGTCATTCGATACAATTGGTTCAAAATAACTTCACTTTGAACGTCTCTGCGCAACTCAATAACTACACGGATTCCGTCACGATTGGATTCATCGCGCAAATCGGTAATGCCCTCAATCAATTTATCTCTGACCAACTGAGCAATTTTCTCTACCAGATTGGCTTTATTTACTTGATAAGGTATTTCCGAGACGATCAATTGTTTCTTTCCGTTAGCCATCTCCAATGTATCGACCTTAGCACGGACAATAATCGACCCTCGACCCGTCTCATACGCTTGTTTGATACCGGAACGCCCCAAAATATAGGCTCCTGTCGGAAAATCAGGGCCTTTTATAACTTCCATCAGATCAACGACCGTTATATCCGGATCTTCCATAATAGCTATGGTAGCATCAATAGTTTCTCCCAAATGATGGGGAGGGATATTTGTAGCCATACCGACAGCGATCCCGGTAGTACCATTAACAAGTAAATTCGGAAAATGTGCAGGCATTACGACGGGTTCTTGTTCCTCACCGTCATAGTTATCCATGTAATCGATCGTGTCTTTTTGAATATCTCGCAATAGTTCCATAGCAATCTTCGACATACGAGCTTCTGTATATCGCATTGCTGCAGCTCCATCACCATCGATTGATCCAAAGTTACCATGACCGTCAATCAACATATAGCGGTAAGAAAAATCTTGTGCCATGCGCACCATCGTGTCATAAACAGCAACGTCGCCATGCGGATGGTATTTACCAATGACTTCTCCTACGATACGCGCAGATTTTTTAAACGGTTTGTCACTATGCATCCCTAAGTCGTTCATCGCATACAATATACGGCGATGGACCGGTTTTAACCCGTCCCTAACATCCGGTAGTGCTCTTGCGACAATAACAGACATGGCATAATCGAGAAATGAGGTCTTCATTTCTGATGTTATATTGACTTGTCTAATTTTTTGTCCACTATAATCTTCCATGATTTACCTCCTTCTAGATATCCAGGTTTTTAACAAAATGGGCATTATCAACGATAAAATTACGTCTAGGCTCTACTTCGTCCCCCATCAACATCTCAAACACTGCATCAGCTTCCATTGCGTTCTCTACGGTCACTTGAATCAATGTGCGTACCATAGGATCCATTGTGGTCTCCCATAATTGCTCCGGATTCATTTCACCCAGACCTTTATAGCGCTGAATGTTGAAACGATCGCCGATTTCAGCTTTAATAGTCTCTAATTGGGCATCAGAGTATGCGTATCTCACCATACTGCCCTTCGATATCTTGTAAAGGGGCGGTTGCGCAATATAGATGTATCCGCCTTCTATCAGCGGTTTTAAGAATCGGTAGAAAAATGTCAAAATCAACGTCCGTATATGAGCACCATCGACATCGGCATCAGTCATGATGACGATTTTATGATATCTCAGTTTGTCTGTATCCAATTCATCACCAATACCACAGCCAAAAGCTGTAATCATGGTACGAATTTCATTATTATCGAATATTTTGTGTAATCTGGCTTTTTCGACGTTAATAACCTTACCACGTAAAGGCAAAATTGCCTGAAATTCACGGTTTCGCCCCAATTTTGCTGAGCCACCGGCCGAATCACCTTCCACAAGATATATTTCACTGATGCTTGCATCACGGGTTGAGCAATCAGCCAGTTTACCGGGCAGTGAGGACACTTCCAGTGCACCTTTACGACGAGTCAGTTCCCGTGCTTTCTTCGCGGCTAGACGCGCTTTGGAAGCGACAACAGCTTTCTCGACAATGATCTTCGCTGCCTGCGGATTTTCCATCAAGAAACGCTCCAATTGTTCAGACAAGATGCCGGAAACGATTCTGCGGACTTCACCATTTCCTAATTTAGTCTTGGTTTGTCCTTCATATTGAGGATCCGGGTGTTTTACTGAAATAATTGCTGTCAATCCTTCTCTTACATCCTCACCAAGCAAACTTTCTTCTTCTTTCTTAATGAAATTAGCCTTCGTAGCATAACTGTTGATGATACGCGTCAACGCTAGCCGGAATCCCTCTTCATGAGTTCCTCCTTCATGAGTGTTGATGTTGTTGCAGAAACTGTAAATGGATGGAATGTACCCGTCGTTGTATTGCATAGCAACTTCAACGATCACACCCTCTTCCTCTCCTTCAACATAAACTACTTCCTGATGGATAGGGGTTTTGTTTTTATTCATAAACGAAACATATTCCTTGATACCGCCACGATAAATAAACTCCTTGACTCTTCCTTCAGAATCCAGGCGTTCGTCAACAAAAACAATTCGAATACCCTTATTCAAAAACGCCATCTGACGCAGACGGTCACGAATTGTTTCATGATTATACGATGTTGTTTCTTTGAAAATAGTGGGATCAGCTTTAAAGATAACTTTACTGCCCTTTTTATCCGTGTCTTCAAGTTCGATAACCCCGCCTACAGCCGTTCCGCCATTCTCAAAGCGCTGATAAAAGGTTTTCTGGCCGTTATAAACAAATACTTCCAACCATTCTGATAGTGCATTAACGACAGAAGCGCCGACACCATGCAAACCTCCTGAAACCTTGTATGCACCACCACCAAATTTTCCTCCGGCATGAAGCACGGTAAAAATCGTTTCAATCATTGATTTTCCGGTCTTCTCATGAATACCTACAGGCATTCCCCGGCCATTATCTTCGACAGATACGATATTATCTTCAGAAATTGTTACTGTAATCAAGTCAGCATGTCCCGCCAAGGCTTCATCGATGGCATTATCGACGATTTCCCATACCAAATGGTGTAAACCGCGTTCTGAAGTCGTGCCAATGTACATGCCTGGACGTTTACGAACAGCCTCTAATCCTTCAAGAACCTGAATGTCATTTGATGTATATGAATGTTCAACTCTGTTATCATTCATCTGTAATCCTCCTTATATGGCGTAATGATCCCGTTTTTTACAAGAAACACATCGGTTTCATTCGCCGGCCACCCTTTAATCTCATTGATTTCGGTGGTTGTTATCATAATTTGCACTCCTTTTGGTAAAAGCTGTGCAAACTTTTCCTTCTTTTTTGAATCCAATTCCGAAAAAACATCATCTAGCAACAAAATGGGATAAGTATCGATCTTGCTGACAATAAACTCAAGTATAGCCATTTTTAATGCAAGTATCAACATCCGTTTTTGTCCTTGAGAAGCAAATGAACTGACATCGAAATCATTGATCGTAAACTTTGCATCATCTCTGTGAATACCTACGTGTGTCATTTTGAATGCCATATCCCGTTTGAGCGATGCAGCGATTTTATGACTGAGCTTCCTGGATATATCTTCAGTATCATCAATTTCGGACTCGTATTGGATATCTATTTTAAAATCCATCTCCATAAACTCACAAAACAAAGCAGATATCCGTTTAGTAACAAAATTTAAGAATTCTCTCCGGCTTTCAATGATTGGTATCTGTAAAGCGACCAGTTGATCACTCAATACCTCGAGATATTCAATATCCGGGAGTTCTTGCTTTAAATAGGTGTTTCTTTCTTTGAGTATTTTTGCGTATTGGTTAAGGTTTTCCATATAAACGGGAGAAAGTTTAGATAACTCCACATCCATCATTCGACGCCGGACTTTCGGTGGAGCTTCGAAGAAATCCATATCCGCTGGTGTAAACAATACCGCATTACACTGACCAATAAATTCGCTGGTTCGTTTAACCGGATTCTTATGGATAAGCAAGCTTTTACCTGTCTGACTTATCATGACCGTCAAGCGCTTTTCACCAATAGGAGAAGCAATTAAACCCTCGATCCGGGCAACTTCACTGTCTTTCTTGATCAAGTCTGTTTCGTCTTTGATTCGAAAAGATCGAACGGTAGACAAAAAACTTATGGCTTCAAGCAAATTCGTTTTCCCCTGTGCGTTATCTCCAACCAAAACGTTGATACGCTTTTCAAAACGCATTTTTAACGTCGTATAGTTTCGAAAGTTGTTCAAACGAATCTCATTTATTCTCATTTTTCAACCTTGAATACTTTCTTTTCAACATTGACGATGTCCCCTGGATATAGTTTTCTGCCTCTGCGGTCCTCTTTTTGTCCATTAACAAAAATCTTCATTTCCTTAACCGCTGTTTTAGCTTCAGCCCCAGAACTGATCACATTTGTCATTTTCAATAATTGTCCCAAAGTAATAAATTCGGTATCGATTTTAACCATTCATATCCTTCTTTCACACAAAACACATGACATACACCCATGAAAATGGCCCCTAAGGGCCGATTATCACTTTTAGGAATATGTTCTTACCGGTAAGACTAATTGCAATACCGAATCATCATCCATATTTCTGATGATGAAAGGCTTCATTTCACCGCAGAACTCAATTTTTACGATAGGTCCATTCAGTACACGGATAGCATCAAAGACATATCTGCCGCTAAACGAAATTTCTAAAGGTTTTCCTTTGTATTGGATTGCAGTCAATTTTTCGGTAGACGAGCCAACTTCCTGAGATTTACTGGAAACAACGATTTCTTTCTCAGATGCAGATAATTTGATAATGGATATACCTTCACTCTTAATAAAAGAAGCTCTATCAATGGCGTTCAACATATCTCTTGTATCAACCGTCAGTTCATACATGAATTCACTAGGGATCAACCGGCCTGTCTCTGGATAAACTCCGTCGATCAAACGTGTTTGAATGACTGTATGATCAATCCAGAACTGAGCCTTTTTATCAGATACACAAACCAACACCTGACTGTCTCTTTCAATCGTCTTAACTATTTCACTTAAGGCTTTTGATGGAATCGTGATGTTAAAGTGGTTGGATTCTTCCAAAGAAACGATTTTTCGAGCCAGTCTGTAACTGTCAGTAGCAACACATTCCAAACGGTTACCTTCAGCTTTGAAGTTAACACCTGTCAAAACGGGTCTTGTTTCTTTATCGCTGGTTGCAAACGCAGTCTGATTGATGATTTTTGCCAAAACATCAGCTTCAATCTTAAACTGTTTTTGAGGTTTTGAGAAATCGATCATCGGATAATCAACGGATTTCATACCGTTTATGTTGAATTCAGCCGAATGCCCGCTTATTTTTGTCAGCGAACCATCGATTATTTCCACATGTATTTCATCAGCATCGATTTTTCTTACGATTTCCAATATGTATTTTGCTTCAATGACGATCGATCCCGGTTCTTTGATATCGAGAATAAACTCGTCTTCACCTTTGAGCAGGCGTTTTTGAATCGAAATTTCCGAATCGCTGCCAGTCAGAACGATTTCGTCATTGGATACTTCGATTTTAATTCCAGATAATGACGGCAATGGCGAATTCGCGGAGATGGCTCTTGCTACTGCAGACAAGGCGTTGTAGAAAGCCCTCTTAGAAATTCTGAAATCCATGTTGTTGACCTCCTGTTATCTTCTTTAAGATAATTATAATTAAGCCTGTGGAAATGTGGATAAAATCCAAAAAGCCTATTATTTACTATATTATTTTACCACTTTTTCCTGTTAAAATAAAGAGAATAAATCTGTTGACAACTAAATTAAAGAACGTTCTATTTCTTTTATTGCCAGTAAAAATACTTCATCATTTTTACACTGTTTATCTACTTTATCACAGGAACTGATTACCGTCGAATGATCTCGTTTGCCAAACTCTTCACCAATCTTAATAAAAGGTAAATCCAGGTGTTTTCTGCACAAATACATAGCAATATGGCGTGCGTTGGCAATATTTTTCGTTCTGGATTTTGAAACGAGTTGCTGTTTTGTCAAACCATAATAATCCGCTACGACTCTTTTGATTTTATTAGCAGAAAGATCGTTTTTGTCGCTGACTGCTGCTTGTCCCTTAAAGGCACTGACCGCAGTTTTAAAATCAATACGTCCACTATTGGAAAAATTGATAGAATAAAAAAGCAATCGATTTAAAGCCCCTTCAAGTTTTCTTACATCCTTAGAGAAATTCGTTGCGATATAAGCCAAAACATCATCCTCAATAAATGTCGGATCGACACTTTGATATTCCATTTTCTTTTTTAAGATAGCCAAGGATGTCTCGAACTCAGGTGAATCAACACCAACAGATAAACCGGAAGAAAAACGGCTAATTAAGCGCTCTTCCAAACCTTTTATTTCTTGAGGATGACGGTCGGAAGTTAAAACGATTTGACGACGATTATTGACCAGATCATTAAAAATATAGAAAAATATCTCATGAGATTTCTCTTTTCCAGCCAGAAATTGAATGTCATCCATTAATAAAACATCAACCATCTGCATACTCAGCTTAAACTCTTCAATCGAGTTATCTTTGATTGAACTGACGACTCTTGTCACAAAATCGGCTCCGGAAGTATATAATACGCGTTTTTCAGGATAATTTTTCTTAACATAGTTACCAATTGCATTCAATAAGTGTGTTTTACCCAAACCAGAATTACCAAAGATGAACAAAGGATTGTAAAATTTACCAGGATTATATGCACAAGCAAGCGCAGCAGAATGGGATTCTTTATTGCTTGGGCCAACAACAAAATTTTCAAACGTGTAAAAAGACAATACGCCATCGTCATCAATGTTTTCTATAATATGTTGACTGACTGAATGAATCGAGGGACGTTTTGCAAACTCAAATTGCGTGTAAATGTCACAATCCACATCCTTATCAAGCACAGTTTTAAGCGAAGACGTTATGAAACTGGTCTCCTGTAATAATATAACCTTTTGAATTTGTGTTGGTACAACGATAACAGCCTTGCTTTCTGAGAGATCCTTTAAAGAGGACTCATCAAAATATGTATCATAAACGATCGCATCGACGTAACCACTGTTTTTCATGAATTGTTTTGTCTTGCTCCAAATATCCTCAAGATAAGTCTCAACGTAAGTCATACTCCTACCCAAACCCTTCTGTGTGTTCTCATTTTACATAAATATTAACCAGATTTCCACACATAATTTCAATGTAACAATTTTCTCCACAGAACAAATGTTCAAAAGCGTACTGATTAAGGCTTGATTTGTGGTTTTCCACAGTAATTAACAAAATACATTTTGTTGAAAAATTGTGGGTAATCTTTTGTGGAACAAGAAACTGTCGGTTTTGTTCGATTGTGGTGATTCGCCTTATAGTTACCCACAATTTATCCACACTAAAATGTGGCTTAAATACTGCATTATTTGTGCTTTTCACCATTTCTAACAATTGTTGATTAAACAGACAAACATTATGTTGATAATTATGTGAGAAAACGTAGGATAGTCCACAGATTTATATGTGGAAAAACACTTGTTCACAACAATGAAAATCAATCATTTTCTTTCACTACACATGATAAGTTGTGATTGCGCTCTCCATCCTCTTTATATTCATATGCTTTTGTTGACTTTGATCATAGAATTATGTATAATCTACTAGCAATTGCTCAATATTGTATAAAGAACTGGAGGTGGCTCTTGTGAAAAGAACTTATCAACCGAGCAAAAGAAAACACCAAAAGGTCCACGGTTTCAGAGCCCGTATGAAAACGGTCGG
>PHAF01000058.1 GCA_002841605.1 Firmicutes bacterium HGW-Firmicutes-10
AACATTTGCTTTAAAGCCATCGCTGACACTTCCTCCACATTCTGCGCAGAAATCGAATCAAAAGCAGCTACTCCACCAGTCGAAGCCACCTTCCCAAACTCAGTATGAACCGGCCCGGGACAAAGAGCACTCGAAGAAATATTCAACGGCATAAGCTCGGTGTGCAATGCCTGTGAAAAAGACAATACAAAGGCTTTTGAGGCATAATACACGGTCATCAACGGACCTGGCATAAAGCCGGCCAGTGAAGCCACATTCATGATATAGGAATCCTTGGGCATCAACGGGATCATCGCATGCGTCAACTCCACCAGTTTGGTACAGTTAAGATCAATCATCGACGTCAGCTTTTTGATATCCGCATCCTCAAAAGGAGCATGATCGCCAAATCCGGCATTATTGATCAACACCGAAATCTTCACATCATGCAGTTTAATGAAATTCACGATGGCTTCCACACTGCCCTCTGCCGCCAAATCCAAAGGCAACACCAATGAGTTCAACCCGAATTTGTCAGAAATCTCCTTCTTTAACTCCAGCAACTGACTTTCACGACGAGCCAGTAAAATACTCGCATAACCCGCCTTCGCCAAATCTTTAGCCAACTGCCTGCCGATGCCTGAAGAAGCACCGGTCACCAACGCCCAGCCCTTCATCGCAACACCGCCCCGGCCTTCGCCAGATTTTCCAAAATCTTGGTATGAACCATCGAAACTTCCTCCTCGGTCAAGGTATGTTCCTTGGCCTGATATGCAATCGTCAAAGCAACGGATTTCTTATCCACTCCTAATTCCTCTGACGTAAAGATGTCAAATACCTCGATTGACTGAACCAACGGTTTTCCAGCCTTGTTGATCGCAGCCACCAAAACTTCAACTTCCAGCTTCACATCTGCCACCAAAGCGACATCACGCACGACCTTCGGATACTTATTGACCGCAGTAAACTTAATCTTCGCCGGTGATTGAGCCAGCAGCACATCCAACTGAACTTCTGCCAGTACGACATTTTTAATGCCCCTGACCTTCGCCAGTGACGGATGAACATCCCCGAAAATCGCCAACACCTCTTTGCCCAACAACATGACCGCACTGCGATACGGATGGAAATTCTGATGATCCAATTGATTTCGTTGAAGACGCAAGCGCGTACCCTCAAATCCCAACTGTGAAAACAATGTTTCCAACAAACCCTTCATCGCATAGAAATCAGCTTTGATCGTTTGCTTGGACCAAGGATTGCCCAGCAATTCCCCACACAAAGCCAGTGACAACCGCCACTGCGAACCCACTTTTCCATACACCTGCGAAAGCTCGAATATATTGAAATTTTCATTTTTGTGTGCCTGATTATAAGCAACGACTTCCAACACACTGTGCGAAAGATTGTTACGGACGAATTTGCGATCTTCGGAAAGCGGTGACGCTAAAGCGATCGGATCCGCCATCGCCAACACTCCATCGAGCATCGACTCCTTGATCAACGTATAAGAAACAACTTCCTGCAAGCCCAGTGAAATCAGGATTCTCTGAATCAGCCGTCTTACCTTTTGTTTATCATCCAAGACACCGATGGTCTGAGGCATCATCGGCAACGTCGCCACGATTTTCTCATAACCGACCATCCGGATGACCTCTTCAATCAAATCCTGAGCAATAAGCAGATCCGTTCGAAACGAAGGGATCGTCGTAGTGATCACATCACCATCGACCACCGGAGACAGATGCAACCTTGCCAGTGCATCAACGACTTCTTCCATCGATAACGAAGTTCCCAACAACCCATTGACATGACTCAACGTGACCGCAACTTCCTTATTGACATGATTCACATCCCCAAACTGCACGGTCTCTTCGATATCATCCGCATCTGCCAGTTCAATCAACAACTGAATGGCGCGATCCATGGCTTTAAACGGTGCCAACGGCTCGATTCCCTTAGTAAAACGGGAAGCCGCTTCTGTAATCAAATCCAGACGGCGCGATGTATTACGGATCGACACCGGCGAGAAACTTGCAGCTTCGATGATGATACCGGTGGTGGACTCATCGATTTTCGAATCATCCCCGCCCATAACACCCGCAATCCCGATGACCTTATTTGCCGATGTAATGACCAGATCGCTCGCCAACAGTTCATACTCATTTTCATCCAAAGCGACCAGCTTACCGGGACGCTGATCCATGACCGTGATTTCCTGAACACTCATCTTCGCCAGATCATAGAAATGCAACGGTTGACCGGTTTCCATCATAACGAAATTAGAAATATCGACCACATTATTGATCGGTTTGACCCCGCCGGCCATCAGTCTTTCCTTCAACCAACGCGGCGACTCTTTGACCGTCAGTTTATTAATGACTTTACCCAAAAACAACGAACAACCCACCGTGGTCGAACTCACCTGAAGCTGCGATTTCTTACCCATCGAAGCCGCACATTCACAATCCGGCCACTTGACTTCCCGGTTGAAAATCGCACCGACTTCCTTCGCCACATTCCACAGTGCATTAAAATCCGCACGGTTGGGCGTTTGCTTGACATCCAAAACATCATCATCCAAACCCAGATACACCAAGGGATCCTGACCGACGATCGCATCATCACCCAACACCTCAATGCCCTCACCGGAGTTCGGACTTAAAAATTTCTCGTCAACACCCAGTTCGTTGAGCGAACAAATCATCCCGCTCGACTCCACACCGCGGACGACCGCTTTTTTGATCGTCAGCTTCGGTAACGCAGTACCAATCGGCGCTACGATGACTTTTTGACCTTTATCGACATTGGGTGCCCCACAGACGATCTGCTCGACTCTGTCCCCCAGATTCACGGTGGTGACGCTTAGATGATCGGAATCCGGATGACGCTCACACGTCAACACCTCACCAACCACTAAATCCGCTTTACAAGCCAATGAATCAATTCCTTCGACTTCCAGTCCGGCAATCGTTAACCGCTCTGCCAAGATGGATGAAGATATATCGGCGATCGAAACATAATCGTTCAACCATTTTTTACTTACTTTCACGTGATTTCCTCCTACTCAAAGCGCTTAAACAAGCTCAAGAAACGGGCATCGTTGATATAACAATGACGGATATCATCAATGCCATACTTCAGCATCGCGACCCGCTCAACACCTAAGCCAAACGCAAATCCTGTATATCTGATCCCATCGATCCCGGCCATGTCCAAGACATGGGGATGAACCATCCCGGCTCCCAGGATTTCGATCCAACCCGAACCTTTACATACATTACAACCAGCACCATTGCAAATGTGACACGAAACATCCACTTCGACACTGGGCTCGGTAAACTGGAAATAACTCGGACGGAAACGAATGATCCTGTCCTCGCCAAACATCGACTTCGCCAACAGTTGCAACGTTCCCTTCAAATCGGCAAGCGTGATATTCTCACCAACCACCAATCCTTCGATTTGCGTAAACTGATGACTGTGCGTCGCATCATCATCATCGCGACGATAAACCTTGCCCGGACATACGACTTTGATCGGCAGACTCTGTGCCGACTTTTCCAGTGTACGCGTCTGAATCGCCGTGGTATGTGTGCGTAGAAGCCACTGCGAATCGATGTAGAACGTATCTTGCATATCCCTGGCCGGATGATCCGCCGGGATGTTGGCACGCTCAAAATTATACAAATCCAAATCGACTTCTGGTCCTTCGACGACCTGATAACCCATCGAACGGAAAATATCTTCGATTTCCTGTTGAACCAGCGTCAACGGATGCAAATTGGCTACCGGAAATTTGGTTGACGGTAATGTGACATCGATCCAATCCTTCGCCATTTTCTCTTGTAAAGCAACCGCTTGAAGCACTTCCTGCTTTTCTTTTAAAGCCAGTTCCAACTCTTCTTTGCAATTGTTGACAAGCGCCCCAAAAGCCGGTCGCAACGAAGCGTCCAAATCTTTCATTTCACTCATCAGACCTGCAACCAGTCCTTTTTTACTCAAATACTCATTGCGGACTTGTGTGAGCTGATTTAAGTCCGTACTTTGTTCAATTGCGGCTAATCCCGCCTCTTTGACATCCGTGATTTTTTTCATGTGTTCCCTCTTTTTCTAAATAAAAAAACGTCCCCAACAGGAACGTTTGACCGCGGTACCATCCTGATTCACGCATTGCGTGCACCTTTGCTTCCTTAACGCGGAAAACGGGAGCGATTAACTCCTCTTCCAGATGAATTCACAAACCGCTGCGCAAGTCCTTTACACCAACCGACTCTCGCTAACCGCAACTGCATTTGTTACTATGTCTGTTCAACGATTTACACGCTAATTATAAAGGAAGTAACAAAAAATTACAACATTGGTTTGCCTCAGTCGTTCTGCCAACACTTTACTTTCGCCAATGATAACAAAATATCCCGGCCGCAACCGCTACATTCAACGAATCGAAGCCTTGCATCTCGATTTTGACCTTCGCATCTGCCATGCTCATGATCCGATGACTGATTCCCTGACCTTCATTTCCCAAAATCACTGCAACTGGAAATGACGGTTCAATATCGGAGAGTTGCTGTGCATCTTCCAATGCACTCGCCAATACCAGAAACTCTTTTTGCTTCAGTTCTTTGATCACATCATGCAAATCCTCGCGGATGACGGTCATATGAAATGCGGCTCCCTGAGATGATCTCAGTGTTTTGTCATTGTATACATCTACACTTCCCGGTGAGATAGCTACGGCATCAAATCCGAAAGAAAGTGCTGTACGGATGATCGTTCCCATATTGCCGGGATCCTGGATATCGTCGCACAACAGCCAACGGTGATACCCCGGTTGACGATTTTGGGGCAACACACATAAACCGATGATATTTACACCGGAGTGAGTTGATGATATTTTCTTGCATATCTCTTCTGTAACTTCGATTTTAGGCACAAGCAAGTCAAAATCGACCGGACTTGAAATCATGACTTCTTTTAAAATCCCGGCCATCTGCGCTTCTTTGACCAAATGTTCCCCCTCAGCCAGAAAAAGACCGTCTTCATCGCGATGCTTTTTCAACTGATATTTTACCCATTGTTTGACTTTACTGTTCTGCAACGATGTAATGATTTCCATAAGTTACCTCTTTGCTTATTTTAACATAAAAACTGTGCGCAAACGCGCACAGTCAATTAATTATTCAATACTCCGGCACAACGGTCGCACAAATGATCTTCCGCCGTTGACTCCGTCACATTCCAGCAACGCGGACATGTATGCCCGCTTGCCAACACGACTTTGACACCGCAAACTTCATATCGTGCGTCAACTTTGTCGAGGGTCACCTTCGATACGATCAGCCATTGAGCCAAACGGTCGAAACCGATATGTTTTTCAATCAATGCCGATTGTTTGTCACTCAAATCAAGAATGACTTCGGCTTCCAGTGACTTACCGATCGTTTTAAGGGCTCGCGCTTCTTCCAACGACTTAAACACATCCTCACGCACTTCCATCAGCAATGCCCACTCCCCACGGTCCGCATCACTGAATGGCAGATCCATGGCAGGCGCAAAGGTTTGTAAATGCACACTTTCACTGCCCGGATGCAAGAAGTCCCACACTTCCTCAGCCGTATGTACCAGCATCGGCGCAAACATGCGCACCAATCCATCCAACGCTAAATAAACCACGGTTTGAACTTGTCTGCGACGCAAGGAATCTTTCTTTTCAATATAAAGGATATCCTTGGTAAAGTCCAGATAATAAGCGGACAAGGTGTTTGTAAGCAAAGACGTTGCCTTCGATACAAAGGTCACATAGTCAAATTCACGGTAACTCTTCAATCCCAGTGCCAATGTCTGATTGACCAGATCCAGCACATACAAATCCGCCGAAGCGAGTTCTTTTGGATCCAATAAATCTTTCTGAGTGAAATCCTCAGGATGGATGTTACCCAACATGAATCTGAAGGTATTGCGTATCTTGCGATAGTTTTCCGTTACTTGCTTTAAAATATCATCGGAAATACGGACATCGGCCTGATAGTCGATGGACATCGTCCATAAACGCAAAATATCAGCTCCCAAAGTTGAGGTTACTTTGTTCGGATCAACGACATTGCCCGAAGATTTGCTCATCTTCTCGCCTTTGCCATCGAGCACGAAACCATGGGATACGACCGCTCTATACGGAGACTGACCGTGAAAGGCCGTCCCGATGATCAGTGAACTGTTAAACCAGCCGCGATACTGATCGGAACCTTCCAGATAGACATCGGCCGGATAGCCTTGTCCATAAGCCTGCATGGCACCGGTATGCGATGATCCTGAATCAAACCAGACATCCATGATGTCAGTCTCTTTTTTAAACTCACCCTCCGGTGAATTGGGATGGGTATAGTCTTGAGGTAATAAGTCCTTCGCCTCACGCTCAAACCAGACGTGCGAGCCAAATTCTTCAAAAAGAGCCGCAACATGATCAAACACGTTTTGCTCCATGATCGGCGTACCGTCTTGAGCATAGAAAATCGGAATCGGCACACCCCAGGCACGCTGACGCGAAATACACCAGTCACCCCGGTCTTTGATCATATTATGCATCCGCACTTTGCCCCAACCGGTCACCCATTTGACACTGTCGATTTCCGACAACAATTGTTCGCGGATTTTTTCGATCGATGCAAACCACTGCGTCGTCGCCCGGAAAATGACCGGTTTTTTGGTACGCCAGTCATGCGGGTAGGAGTGAGTGATCCAGCTAAACCCAAGCAAAGCCCCTGTTTCATTTAAACGCTCGACAACAAGTTTATTGGCATCTTCAACAAAGACCCCATTCAACCAGTCTCCGGCAGATTCCATCATTTTGCCCTGCTCATCGACCGGACAATACGCTTCCAAGCCATATTTTGAACCGATGATAAAGTCATCGACCCCGTGTCCCGGAGCCGTGTGGACACAGCCGGTACCGGCGTCGTTACTGACATGACTGCCCAAAAGAACGACGGAGGTTTTTTCCGGATACAGCGGATGCTGAGTCACAACAAATTCCAGTTCTTTTCCTTCAAAAACCGAAACAACTTCATATTGTTCAAGTTTGAATTCTTTCATCAAACCATCAACGAATTCCTTTAGAACCAATAAACGTCCTTTTTCAGTTTGTACAAGCGCATACTCAAATTCCGGATTCAACGAGATTGCCAGATTTGCAGGAATCGTCCAAGGTGTCGTGGTCCAAATGACCAGCTTATCCCCGGATTCAAGTACGCCTTTTCCATCGACGACATCAAAAGCGACATAAATCGACGGAGATTTCTTGTCGTGGTACTCGATTTCCGCTTCAGCCAGTGCACTTTCCGAAGAAGGTGACCAGTAAACCGGTTTTAACCCTTTATAAATCAACCCATCCATCGCCATCTTCGCAAAGACATGGATCTGATGAGCTTCATAACTCTTATTTAAAGTGATATACGGTTTGTCATAATCCGCAACCGTTCCCAAGGCCTTCATATCGGCCATCTGGATTTTTACTTGATTGAGCGCATACGCCTCGCATTTTTTTCGAAACTCAGCAACGCTCATTGCTTTACGGTTGACACCCTCTTTTTGAATAGCGGTTTCAATCGGCAACCCGTGGGTATCCCATCCCGGAGTAAACGGTGTACGATAGCCGGCCATAAAGTGACTGCGCACCACGACATCCTTTAATATCTTGTTAAGGGCATGTCCGATATGGATGCGCCCGTTGGCATACGGAGGACCGTCATGCAACACAAAACTCGGTGCACCTTCTCTTTTCAGTTGCATTTGCGCATACAAATCCAGTTTCTCCCAGCGCAATTGGAAATCCGGTTCTTTTTTGTTCAGATTGCCCCTCATTTCAAATTCAGTGTTGGGCATCAGTAATGTGCTTTTATATTCCATAATCCTGTTCCTTTCAATAAAAAAACGTCCGGCTAAGGACGTGTTTACGCGGTACCACCTTAGTTCACGGAAAATCCGTGCACTTGATGCGTTAACGCCGCCAACGTTATTTCCTACATATCGGAAATACGACTCACAAGTGATATCCGATTACTTAGCACCCCGGCTTTCACCATCCGCCGGGTCTCTGCAAGTGCACTATAACGGCAAGTCTTGATCGCTGTCTTTCAAAAAATCCATTTTAGGAACGACCGGGATTTCCAAATCATCGATTGAACGACTCAATGCATCCAGTTTTTCCTTAAGTTCCGACTTCACTTCATTGGCATCCTGCGATATACGCGCGATTTCCACCAAAATGATCCGGGCGGTCGAGAGTGCTTCACGCACGATCGAGTCCGCATTGTTTTGTGCTGTATCGATGATCCGATTGGCCTCTTTTAACGCCAGCCTCGCAATTTCATCCGCAGCTTTTTCACGCATGTTCAACTCACCGATCAACGTCTGATAACGTTGTTTGATCAGATTGAGCTGTTGCGCCGAAGACTCCGACTGTTTCATGTATAAATCCAGCCGGCTCTTGTAATCATCCAATTCCAAGGTCATTTGTTCGATCGTTCGGTCAACCTCAAAACGGTCATAGCCTTGTTTGAGTACTCTGAACCGATTCGTTGCAGCTTCGCTCACCAACAATCCCTCATTTCGTTACGTTATTCTTCTTCTGCATCAAAGCGGATTTCACCGCTGACCCCGATGTCTTGAGGGGTACATAAGATGACGTTATGACCGATTTTTTGAATCGTTCCGTCAAGTGCAAATACGACGCCAGTCAGAAAATCGATCGAACGCTGCGAGTATTCCCGCGGCAGACGATGTAAATTAACGACCGCTGCACGTTTGCCTTTTAAGTGGCGAGCCACTTCTTCTGCTTCATCAAAGGATCGCGGTTCAAACAAAACCATTTTTGTATCCGCCGGAATCTTCGATATATTACGGTTTTTCGGCTTTTCGTATTCGCTGATGCGGGCTTCTTCTGCCGAAAGTTCAAGAACTTCGTCTTCTTCTACCGGGTTGATGAAATTTTTCAATTTGTCTTTGAAACTCATATGATCGCCTCCACATTGAAATTATTATAACATAAAAGTGCCGTTGTCAACGAAAATTTCCCAATCAAAAGGGAGAATTTCTTCTCCCTTGTTATTACTCTGCCGGTTCTGTCTCCAACAGACCATATCCACCGTCATTGCGCTTATATACCACCGCAATCAAGTCTGATTCATTGTCTGTGTAAATAAAGAATGAGTGTCCCAACATTTCCATACGCATGATCGCTTCATCCAAGTCCATCCGTTGGGCAGCGATGGTCTTGGTGCGGACCGGGATTTCCTTTTCCTTGAGGGGTTCCTCAACGACGGACTCCTTATCCTTTAAAAAAGCTAAGGCCAACTTCTCTCTGTGACGTCGCGATAACCGGGTTTTTTGTCGGCGAATCTGGTCTTCCAGCTTGTCCATCGCCAGATCCACAGCTGCATAGAAGTCATCATGTACGACCTCCGCACGAAGGTAGCCGACTTTGGTCAAAATCGTGATTTCCAGTTTCAACCCCGTCGGGAACATCCGTACGACCACATTGGCCGTGGTATCTTCATCGATGTTGAAGTACTTCTCAAGAAATGAGAGTTTCTTGTCCACCCGTTGATACATCGCCTCTGTAATCGTTAAGTTTTTGCCGTGAATGTTTACTCGCATAACATCATCCTCCTTTTTTTAATTATATGATGGTTCTTTGCGAAAAATGAGTCTTTTCTATGCTTAAATAAACTGCTATACTTATATTAGCGGGAAAAATCCCCGCTTTTTTCATAAATCGAATCAAAGACGACCATCTTTTTACCGTCATTGGTCCCCGTATTGAACTGTCTGTCCTCCATGACCTCTGCCATCGAGACAGCTTTTTTATTGAGCATATCGTCGAAACGGCCAATCGCCGATAACGCACGCTCCATTGCCAAATCAAACAGTTCCATAAAGTTCTCTGTATGTTGGGACTCTGGGTCGGTCGGGTTGCGCCAAATCGAATGATTTTTATTCAAAACATCAAACGTCTGATCCAACTCACCGATAACCATATGACTGGAAAACTTCCAAAAGATGTCTTTCTTCTTTTCGAATTTCTGAACCCAGTGAAACCAGCGCGTATGAGGGTCAAAAAGGATATGAAGTACGCCATAAGCATGATTCATGCACTTGATTGCTTCAGTCTCCTTCATCTTCTCCTGATATACGGAAGTGAATGTCTCACTTACGCCCGCTGCGATGACTTTCTTTTCAAACCCCGACAACTTCATGAAGTTTTTGGTCGGATATTTCGATAAATCATCCTTAAACACTTCTTTGACCATCAAGGAATCCAACATCGACTCAAAACGGAAATGCCAATACTTCGTCTTACCCGCGATTTTACCGCTGCGATAGAATACGAAAGGATGTGCGATCGTATCCAACGACCAGTGCGTCAGATATCCGGCCACAAACGATGTAAATATCGCCTTCGCCTGATCACTCAGTTCCATCGTTTTTTTGACCATGGCATCCGTGAACTCATTGATTTTAGAGCGATGCATCATCTCACCGAACTCGCCGATGCGATGATTCTCCTTTTGGTTCAGCCAAGGCCAAACATTGTAATAAAACAAAAAATCCGGACCGTTGCTGCCAAACAAGTACGCCTGCGGATACATCGCAATCGCGTCCTTCACCACTGAAACCGGTAATCGTTTCAGTGTTTCTTTGGCCAATAGTCCGTGGGTAATCACATTGGGCATACCCATCACCTCTTTATTTCATTTTAACAAAAAGAACACAAAAAAGGTGAAATTTACACTCATTTCACCAATTTTTGTAAATATTGATATAGTTCGACCATAGCTTCGGTATCGCGCTTGCAATAAGCAAACAAATCCTGGCGCAACTGCTCACTCAACGTATCGCTGATATCGGCTTTTCGCCACAGTTCCACCGCATTTAAGCCATGCTGAATCATCAGATTGCCGTAAGCAAATTCGGGATTGATGACTTCTATGACTTTTTTCAAAGTAAACGCACCACCCAGACGTACATCATAATACAAACCCATAAACAACGGCTGAGCCAGATCAAGCAACCGTGAAGCCAATGCCGTCAAAGGCTCTTCATATTGAGGAAACTGACGCCCCAGCTCCAACAACCGCAGTTTCTCCGCTCCATCAGCATTATAAGCAAACACGGTTCCATCACTTGGAATATGTTTGAGAA
>PHAF01000059.1 GCA_002841605.1 Firmicutes bacterium HGW-Firmicutes-10
TCTCAATGCCAAAAGAACGTGTTATTTTTTCGGAGTGCAAGTTTACAGAATTCAACCCGATTTAACAAGCGAATTTGTTAATTTTCCTTCGATTCATTTTCTACTGCTTTTTCCGGAACTTCAACAGCTATTGCTTCTTCTTCTTTTTGGATTTCCTCCAATACAATAAAATCCATGATATAATCAGGTGTTAAATTGAGAGCATTCATCATCTCACTTCGAACGATAAAGGGAGTCTTTTTATCATCAATTTTAGGGATCATCAACTCACGATAAATTATGGAGGAATTGTTTATGCAAAATATACAGTCTTTCTCCCTAATATTGTTTTTGGTCAAGTGTTGAGCAAGCATTTCACCGAACTCATCAACTTCACGGACTCCTTGATTGTCAATCCAACTTTCCGGAAACTCAAAGAATAATGTCTTTGAAATACTTATTGGTCCGGATTTTGACTTTGACTTTGATTCGACCATATAGACAAAGCCACTACGAATTTCTAATGATAAAGCCATATTTCATGCCCCCTTCTATTAACCAATCGCACCATACATTGAGAAGATTGGTTGTATTATGGATAATACAATAAACCCAATAACGATACCTAATACAATAATCATGGCTGGTTCAATCATGGAAACCATTCGCTGAATTGCCGAATCTGCCTCATTATCAAAGTAATCTGCCGTAGAATTCAATAACTCACCCAAAGAACCCGATTCTTCACCAATGTAAATCATAGAAGACAACATTGGATCAAAAGACCCTGTATTTGCAATTGCCCGGGAAATCAAATCACCTTGCGAAACTGACGCCATTACATCTCTAAACATATCTTCCAAATGAGCATTCCCGAGTACTTTTGAAGTCGTTTCAATCATATCAAGTGTCTGTACACCACTGGAATACAGCGATGCAAATGCTCTTGCACAACGTGCCGAATAAATCGTTTGGACCAATTTCCCCAAGACTGGCATGAAAATCTTGAATTTATCGAACCTGACTCTGACAGTTCTAACTTTTAATGCCATTCTTGCTCCAACAACTCCGACAACAATCACTGCTAATATGGCAATCCAATTATTCAAAATAAAATCACTGACACCTAACATGATCTTTGTTGAAGCGGGCATATCTTTTGGATCAAACATGGAAGTAATGGAGGGTAACACAAAAACAACCAACATTAATACGACCGACACCGCAACAACAGCCAGAACAATCGGATAAACACTTGCACTCTTGATTTTATTCGCCAGTCTTGCCTCTTTTTCATAGTGATCCGACATACGGGCTAGCGACTTATCTAGCGTACCACCTAACTCACCGGCTAATATCATATTTAATAGTAAGTCCGGAAATGCACCTCGTTGCAGTTTCATTGCATCAGAAAGGGAGTTCCCTTTTTGGACCTCCTCGTAAATATTCCTGAATATTTTTTTAGTCTTTGCATTATCAGCTTTGCTTTGAAGCATATCCAAAGCTTGCATGATTGGGATACCCGAAGTTACCATCGTACCTAACTGCCGACAGAAAATAACCAAACTTTTCATCTTCAACTTGGATATGTTATCAGATTCCGACTTCGTTTCCTTATAGTCCAACAAAAACATTTGCTTATTCTTAATAATTTGCACGACTTCTAAATTATTCTCAGCCATTATAACCTCAGAAACAGTCTTCCCTCGATTATCGACAGCGGTTACATAATAACTTTTCATGTTTCCCCTTTCCCCCTATATTTATGGTCCAGCAACAACAGCAGTATCAATCTCAATAATATTAGAGAAGAGTATGACTGGATCCTCTGGCTTATTGTTTCCTGTTCCAGAAGCTGGTGTGTAGAACAAATAGTCAAACAATGGTAATGCATTCATTCTTTTGTATATTACTGACGAACTATTCGCAGAGAGTTCAACTACTTTTGCCATAATGGATCCATACAGAGTCGCGTTTGATCCTAACACGACATGTGCAATCGGCGCATATATCCAAACCGGAATATCCGGTACTGAACCCGTTGAATTTGATGTGAAGAATAAATCTCCTCCAGCCGTGATAATATAACCTTTAAATGGAACATTCTGCATATTAACATCAACATTGCCAAACATCAGGCTACCAGTAAAGTTGATATTATTCGAAATTTGAAATTCTGGATTAAAGCTTGGATCATCAGAAACTGTGGTCATCATTCCTGTATTCAAGTCAGTTTGCAAAGGAGGGATCTTCCATGTGTCAAGTACAAGAATGAATTTCGTAGGGTCATTCCTTTGCACAATTACATTAGCACCCCAAGGAATAAAGAACTTATTCCCGGTTTTTGCTGTATTTGTTTCATCTATTTTTCTCATAACCATAACGCGTCCGGTTCCATCAACTCTTAAGGTTCCAGAAGTTGCTATCAGATTCCCTACAACCAATTTCTTTACTTGAGTCGCATAACCATAATTCCCTAAATCTATCCGAATGTTAGATGAAGTATTTAGTGTTGCTAAATAATACCCTTTTTTCCCTGGGTGTCTTCGAAGATCTGGCAAACTAAGAACTCCACCTTGAACAAAAACTTCGAGCAGTTCTTCCTGAGAAGGAAAAGTAGGCATTATAATGCTTGGAAATATTCTCTTATCTTCTTCTTTATATACCATTTTATCAGCTGCAAAACACCCTAATGAGTTCCCTGGCAGTTGTGTATATGAAGCAAAAGTTAGTACAGTTCCTGGTGCTGTAGCGATTGACCAAATATTGTCACAATAACTATCACTGATCGCAATTGAGTTGCCTGCTCCATCCGGATCTTCTTTATTCAGTATTGTTTTCTGATCTTTATCTGCTAAATGCAAAAGTGGACCCATTTGTACACTCGGTGAATAATTAATCGGAAGTGCTTCACCGTTTGTGAATACATCCCCGCGAATCAACCCGTTATTTGATCTCATCCAAATCGAAGAACGCGAGATAACCGCCTTATTCATTGTTGATTCTCCAGATCCGTAGGTCAAATAGATTACCACTTCGACCTCAAGAGTTCTGATCACATCTCTGACATAGCCTGTTGAACGCAACACATAAACATCAGCATTGGGTAAGTCGCCGTACTGAAGCGGGCCATTGACATTAACTATAGCAAAGTTGCCATCACCAACGTCAACAACCTTGTTTGCGTTTATCGCAAACATTGCATCCGCCAAATATTGTTTTAAATCTTCACTTCCGGGAGTGTAATCAATTCCTGGATTGTACAAATAACTTTCAATCTGTGAAATCCGGGTATTTATTCCGGACTCTGCAACATAGTAAGCTTTTGTGTGATCATTTGCGAATAATGCGTTCCGTTGATTTACAACAGCAGCAAACATAGCTCCACCAAGCATAATGACTAAAATAAGGAAAATAAGTACGACAGTGATTAATGCCATACCTTTATTATTTCTAAATGGTCGAATTAGTTTCATCAGGTCAACCTCCTAACTTCCGACGCGAACAAAAATTCGCACTACAACTTCGTTAACCCTTCCATACCGATCTGCATTACTTCTAATCGTCAATAAAACAGAGTTATCAGTAACTCGGTATGGTGATACAGTAAACTCAGAAACTCCACTGGCAATTACAGCACCATTTCTTTGTACATTGCTGCCCACCAAACAATAGGCAATACTTGCCTCATAAACAGGTGTAATCGTATAGCAGCTACCTGAAATAACCAAATCCCCAACACCGAACACATGACGTCTTATATCTTTTTCAAACTGCACTGAAACGATTCGTAGGGCAGCCTGATTTGCGACCTGTGACTCTTCATCTCGGAAAAATCCCATCGAACTCGAAACTAACATCGTAATCAAATACATAAATACAGATAAAACTGCCAAAGTGACAATCACTTCAATCAGAGTGAAACCTTTTTTGCTTAACACTGATTTTGAATGGTTACGGATCAAGTTCATAATTAACCGCCTACTACCGGGACAAAGCGCATGAAATTCTCAATTACTGCCCTGTCCCCGGCATATTCGCCGGTTGTGATTTCAACTGTAACTGTCACTACATGCAAAGAGAACAAAGTCGGATCTGGATGATACTCAAACAGAACTTGATACGCTATGTTGGCTACTTTTCTAGAACAAATCTCAGCACCATCATCCTGTGGTTCACAAACAAACTTTGGTTTATCAACACCAAAATCTCGACCTTCCATCCAAGTGACTATATCCGGCATTGTTGAGGTTTTGCCTTTGTTATAGATTTGTTCCAACTCTTCTTGAGCATAATAGTTCGCATCCATAAACTCCTTGGACACATTATTCATCATATTGGTAATTAAGAACGCAGGAAAAACTGTGACCATGACGATAGCAAAAAGCGCCATAGCTACAATTACTTCTACAAGAGTCATGCCTTTGCGATTTCTCATGTTTCACCACACCCTGTCATGAGTTGTCAACCGTCTGATTAAGTACATTGTAATGCAAATGATAACTACTTACAAGATGAAAACCCATTCAAAATACGAAAAAAGAACGGGACAACTGATTCCTAATGACATTATAGCACCAAAGCTTTAAAAATTTTAAGTGATATTATCACGGAATTGCTTTTTTTGGTTGTTTTTCGGTGCTAGAATAGTGGTGTGTGTTAAAAAATTAACAGTGTCCAAACTTTTTCACATATCGTAGAAATCAGGTGAAGGTATGAAACAAGTTTACGGTTCAGCCGGTATATTAAAACAGGGAAACCGCATCTGCGCATTGCGCCGAAAATTCGGCGACTTTGCGGGTTATTATGAATTCCCGGGTGGTAAAGTCGAAATCGGTGAAACCGCTGAAGAAGCGGTGATCCGGGAATGCAAAGAAGAACTGGATGTCACTGTCAGGGTGCTGTCTTTAGTAGATATCATCCACCACGATTACCCCGGTTTTCATTTAAAGATGCCTTTATATCTGTGTGAGATCATGGAGGGCGAAATGAAACTTTCCGTCCATGACGATCTTGTCTGGTTGGATGAGTTGAATGTCAGTGAGTTGAACTGGATTGAAGCTACCCGATTATTAGTTCCTAAGATCAAGAATATCATTATAGAAATCCAAACGAAAGAAGGCTAAGCCATGAAAAGAAAAATCGTTATTATTGGCGGTGTTGCCGGTGGGGCAACCGCTGCCGCAAAACTGCGTCGCTTAAGCGAACAAGATGATATCATCGTCTTTGAAAAAGATGAGTATATCTCCTTTGCGAACTGCGGTCTTCCCTATTACATCGGTGAAGTAATCACAGATCGTAATAAACTGCTCGTTCAGACCGTTGAAGGTATGAACAAGCGCTTCAATCTAGACATACGTAATTTGACGGAAGTCATCAAGATCGACCGCGAGAAAAAGGAAGTACTAGTCAAAAAATCTACCGGTGTTGAGTATACGGAAAGTTATGATGTGCTCATTTTATCTCCTGGCGCATCTCCAATCGTTCCACCTATTCCGGGTTTAAAAGAATCAAACAATGTCTTTATATTGAGAAATATCCCGCATACCGATGCGATATATAACTTCATCAAACAAAAGCAACCAAAGAAAGCAACCGTTATCGGCGGCGGTTTCATCGGTGTTGAAATGGCTGAGAACTTAAGAGAAAGAGGTCTTGCGGTCACTCTGATCGACATGGCCGACCAAGTGTTGGCTCCCGTCGATTACGAAATGGCCCAAATCGTTCATGAAGAACTGACACGCCATGGCGTGCGGTTGATCTTAAAAGATGGTGTCAAATCATTTTTGGATAACGGCAAGTTTGTTGAAACTGCCAGTGGACTTAAAATCGAGTCTGACTTGATCATCTTGGCAATCGGTGTCAACGCAGAGACTAAACTTGCAAAGGAAGCCGGTTTACAAATCGGCGATTTGCGTGCCATCGTCGTTGATGAGCAAATGCGCACCAACGACCCCAATATTTATGCTTTGGGCGATGCCATTGAAGTTCGTTCGCGTGTCAACGGTGCTCAAACCAAAATCCCATTGGCATGGCCGGCCAACCGTCAAGGTGTCGTAGTAGCCAATGCAATTCACGGCATTGAAGACAAATATCCGGGATCTTTGGGAACAGCCGTTGCCAAAGTATTCGATTTGACTGTCGCATCCACCGGCTTTAACGAAAGACTGTGTAAATTTTACGGAATGGAATATAAAACCGTTCACGTCAACCGTAACAACCACGCATCTTACTACCCAGGTGCGACCTCCATGATATTGAAGCTTATTTTCTCGCCTTCTGATGGAACCATCTATGGAGCACAGGCCATCGGTCAGGAAGGCACAGAGAAGAGAATCGATGTCATTGCGACCGCAATGACGGGGAGTCTAAAGGTTCGTGATCTACCGGATTTAGAACTATCCTACGCCCCACCGTATTCCAGTGCGAAAGATCCGGTCAATATTCTTGGATATGTGGCACTTCATGTACTAGATAACGAAATCCCTTCGATCCAATGGCATCAAATCGATGACGTTGTTAAGAGCGGCGGATATTTACTGGATGTACGTACTCCGTTGGAATTTGATTTGGGACACATTCCGGGATCCGTGAATTTTGAACTGGATGAACTGAGAAGCAACTTGGATAAACTCCCTGCCAAAGACACACCGGTTTACGTGACCTGTCAAGTCGGACACCGCGGATACTTGGCTGTTCGTATCTTACAGGAAAACGGCTTCACCAATGTCTTTAATGTGGATGGCGGCTATCGTTTATATGAAGTCGCGACCCATGATTTCAACAATCCGATGGGTATTACCGGAGCAGCTGAAGCACAACACGTGGATGAACAAGTCATCACGGCCCTTCCGGATACCAATCTGGAAGTCATCCGCGTCGATGCCTGCGGTTTACAATGTCCAGGTCCTATCCTTGAAACGTATAAAGCCATGGAAAAAATGTTGCCCAATCAGTTGCTTCGCATCGAAGCCAGTGACTTTGGTTTCTATTCCGATGTTTCTAAATGGGCTGAAAAAACGGGAAATACGGTCGTTGATTTAAAAATGGAAGGCAAGAAAGTTCTTGCTACCTTGAAAAAAGGTCAAGAAAAAGTTTCGTCACCACTGAGCGCATCACGGGAGAATGCGACCATCGTCCTATTCTCCGGAGAACTGGATAAAGCCTTGGCCGCAATGGTCATCGCTAACGGCGCTGCCGCGATGGGTAAAAAAGTAAGTATTTTCTGTACGTTCTGGGGACTCAATGCTTTACGCAAAGATCAATCGGTCAACGTCGAGAAGACCTTTGTTGAAAATATGTTTGGCATGATGATGCCTCGCGGAGCTGAGAAGTTACCATTGTCGAGAATGCAGATGGGTGGTGCTGGTAAAGCCATGATGATGAAGGTCATGAAAGACAAAAATGTTGACTCGTTGCCAAGTCTGATGAAACAAGCTCGGGAAATGGGTGTTTCGTTTATTGCCTGTACGATGAGCATGGATGTTATGGGAATCAAGCGCGAAGAACTGATCGACGGAATCGAATTTGGCGGAGTAGCAACCTACTTGGCCGAAAGCGAAGATGCCGGACTGACATTGTTTATCTAAGAAAGCCACACCGGCTTTCTTTTTTTATGTGAGTTGAATTTTAATTGTGAAAGGTTTAGAATTGCTATGAGAAGATTTTTGGAATAAACATATAAAAACGGGGGTTTTTATGAAAAACCAAAAGGGATTCACACTCATAGAAATACTAGTCGTCATTTTGATCATATCCATTTTAGCCGCAATCCTCATACCCCAGCTGACCGATATCACCCATTCTGCGAATGCGGCCGTTGATAAAACCAAGTTACACAATCTAAATCTGGCCACATCCATTTATCGATCGGAAAAAGGAATTGAAGGTACGGACATTTTCGAAGGCATAAGTGATGACCTTCTTCGCATGAATAAACTTGTTGATGAAGGATATTTAGAGGAGATTCTTATTCCAAGACTTATCGAACACGAATTTGTCTGGGATGTTACCGACCAAGAATGGGAGATAGTCGTAAATGAATGAAGATAAAATTAATGATATGGATATTGTTAATCAAATGACCAACCAAGAAAAAGCACAGCTGGGCAGCGGTGCTGATTTTTGGCATACCCAACCTATTGCTCGTTTAGGTATTCCTTCCATCATGATGACCGATGGACCTCACGGGTTACGCAAACAAAAAGAGCAAGGTGATCATATTGGAGCTAATCAAAGCTACCCGGCCACCTGCTTCCCTACCGCCGCAACCATTGCGAATAGTTGGGATAAAGAACTGTTGGGACTGATGGGTGAGGCCTTGGCTAGGGAATGTCACAGCCAGCATGTTTCTGTTTTATTAGGTCCTGGCATCAACATCAAGCGTTCTCCCCTGTGCGGACGAAATTTTGAGTATTTCAGTGAAGATCCGTTTCTAACCGGAGAACTTGCGAGTTCGCTGGTTTCTTCCATTGAGAGAAATGGTATCGGCACTTCACTCAAACACTTCGCCGCCAATAATCAGGAATATAACCGCATGGTCAGTGATTCCATCGTCGATATGCGCACATTACACGAGATCTATTTAAGTGCTTTTGAGAAAGTTGTCAAACAAGCCAAACCTGCGACCATCATGGCCGCATACAATAAACTCAATGGTACATACTGTTGTGAGAATACCTGGTTATTAGATGATATATTGCGTAAACAATGGGGATTCTCGGGAGTTGTTGTTTCTGACTGGGGAGCTACCAATGATCGGATCAAAAGCATCAATGCCTCAATGGATTTGGAAATGCCCGGCAATGCCAAGGATAATGACAAGAAAGTCGCGGATGCTCTTGATCAAGGACAACTGAATCCAAATACCGTCGATGCTTCACTATCGCGCTTGTTATCGCTTATACAATCTCATCCTACAGATGGAAAGCCTTTTAATTCAGAGATTCATCATCAGCTTGCCCGTAAAATTGCATCGCAGTCCTTTGTTTTGTTAAAGAATGATGGCATCCTGCCACTAAATGATAAAGAAGGTATATTGATCGTCGGCGATATGGCGAAATATCCGCGCTATCAGGGATCGGGATCTTCTTTGATTTCACCAACCAAGCTGCCATCTTTGACGGATGTTTTTGACAGTGAGCAAATTCCATATACTTACACTCGCGGTTTTGGGAACGATTCAGGAAGTGATGAGTCTTTGGTTGATGAAGCTTTAAGTCTGGCAAAAAAAGCCAAAGTCGTTCTCATCATGGCCGGATTACCCGAAACTTATGAATCCGAAGGATTTGATCGTGAGCACATGGATATGCCTAAAAGTCATAATGAACTCATATCAAAAATCAGTGAGATCAATAAAAATACGGTCGTGATATTATCCGCCGGATCTCCTGTAACGATGCCTTGGCTAGATTCGGCAAGTGCCGTATTGCATACATATCTTGGCGGACAGGCCGGTAGTGAAGCGATTGTTGATGTACTGTTTGGAAACGTGAATCCCAGCGGTAAACTTGCGGAGAGCTATCCAAAAGATATCAAAGATACACCGTGCTACTCAACTTTTGCTCAGCCGGGACGAAATGCCTGTTATAAAGAAAGCATTTTTGTCGGATATCGCTATTACGATACTTTCAATGTAGACGTGCTCTTCCCCTTTGGTTTTGGGTTGAGTTACACGACTTTCAGTTACAGTGATATAAAAGTCGAGTGTGAATTCCCGAATCTTACTGTGTCATTTGTAATCAAAAATTCCGGAAAGGTTTCGGGAAGTGAAGTGACTCAGTTATACATTCATCACAAAGATCCGAAGATTTTCAAGGCGAAGCGAGAGCTGAAGGGCTTTGAAAAAGTTCATCTAAACCCCAATGAAAGCAAAACCGTAACTCTCTCACTTTGTGACCGTAGTTTCAGTTACTATAACACCGATGTCAAGACATGGGTCATTGAAAACGGCGAATATGAAATTCAGATTGGCTCATCACTAAAAAACATCCACCTGAAAGAATCTGTGACATATGATAAAAACACCATGGATATCCCGGTGAACTGCCAGTCACAATTTATACCGGATTATTATGACCGGCATCATCCGATATCGATCAGTGACGGTAACTTTACTCAGCTCACCGGCATACCGATTCCCTTTGCGTTTAAACGAAAAGAGGAGCCCTTTACCATTAACTCCACAATTACGGAATTGTCTGAGGTATGGATTGGAAGACTATTGGCTTCAGTTGCGTTAAAACAGTCGAAAAAAATGATGCCATCCGCAGTCAATGATGAGAAAATCATGAAAATGGTACATACAGGTGTAATGGAATCGCCTTTACGCTCCTTGGTTGCCATGAGTAACGGCGCACTTACACACTCACTCGTTCAAGGGATTATCAGTATTGCCAACAAAAAATACTTCCAGGCAATTAAATACTTTCTATCCAACTAAAAAAACCGCTAACGGTTTTTTTATAAATCATCTTGGGCGTTATCCCCTGCTACTTTAACTTTGACGATGCCATCCAATGAACTGATCTTCGTCAATAGTCTGTAATACTTATCCATATTTTTCTGACGAGGACTTACAATCAACAATATGTAATGAATCTTCTCATTGTCCATCACATCACTACCAATGTATTGAACATCTTCTACGAAAATGTCTTGTTGAAGGGCTAAACTGCGGAATATATCGAGATCCGCCATTTTTGTTTGAATAAACAAACGCTTGGTTTCAACACGATTGACCCACTCACTTTCCAAACGCGTCGCAAAGCGCAACAATATATACACCAACACCGTCGTAAGAATCGCACCGTAATAAAAGCCGATCCCCGAAGCAATCCCGATGGTACCTACACCCCAAAGACTTGCGGCGGTCGTTAATCCTTTAACCGAACCACGACCTTGAATGATCGTACCGGCACCCAAAAAACCAATCCCGCTGATGATTTGTGCACCTAATCGCGCCGGATCCGGACTTGCCCCAAAAGGCAAATAATGAAAGAATATGTACTCAGAGGTTAGCATGACCAAAGCGGACGCCGTACCGACCAATGCATGCGTACGCAATCCGGCTGCCCGACTTTTGCTTGCTCGCTCAAAACCAATCAACCCCGATAACACCATGGCCAACGCTAAACGCGCTGCCTGTTCTAAATAGATTTCCATCCAATCATCCTACTTTCTA
>PHAF01000060.1 GCA_002841605.1 Firmicutes bacterium HGW-Firmicutes-10
CGTCCTTATATCAAATATAAGGACGTGTTAACGCGGTACCACCTTAATTCATAAAGGAATCCCTTTATGCACTCAAATCGTTAACGCCGACATACGGGAACTACCTCAAATTTCGATAGTCCGGCTCCAAAGCACGTTCACACTTTCTTCAGCTTGTCTTTCACCAAATCACAAGTCGCTGGATTGAAGAGTTGAGTGTTACTACTCTTTTTCATTGCTATGAGGGTTATTATACATTCAATTGTTTGAAAATCAATAGTTTTGTTCATATTTTTTCATAAATATTCATGAAACCTGATAAATCACTATAAATTTTCAGATGTAAACGCTTCCAAATGAAAGAACAAAAAGCTAATTTTAAATAGAACCTAATAAAAGCATCACTATTATGATGCTTTTGCTATATCCTGTATTTAACGCATTGAATCAAAATACTCACGCGTTGTTTGATAATCATGCAACATCTGCTCAATCAATCGCTGAATGCTTTCAAACTTCATTTCATCCCGGATCCGATGCAGAAAAAACAACGTCATTTTTTGTCCGTACAACAAATCATTGAAGTCCAAAAGGTATGCTTCGATCGATATTTCGTTTCTTGTATTAAACGTCGGATTGTGACCGATGTTGATCATTGCTTTAAATCTGCCTTGAGGGACTTCGGCTTCACCGATGTATACCCCTTTTTTAGGTATGATGTATTCCTGCGGATAATCCAGATTTGCTGTCGGAAATCCGATTTCCCGGCCTTTGTGACGTCCGCCGACCACGATTCCTGAAAGTGAGTACGGACGGCCTAACAGCCGTGCAGCCGTTTCCAATTCGCCGCCTGTGATCGCCTCACTTATTCGGGTACTGCTTATTTTTTCGTTAAGATCGCTGATTTGTTCGATTTCGAAAGATTCAAAGCAACGGCTACCTTCATCTCTTAAAAATCTGCCATCCCCTGAACCGCGATGACCAAATCTGAAATCATATCCATATATCAAAGCATCAATCGGAAGCTGACATAAAATATTGTCAAGAAACAACTGCGGACTGCACTCTGAAAGTTCCTTGGTGAAATTCAAAATGATCCAGACATCGATTCCAAAGCTTTCAACCAGATCCATCCTGTCTTTCATCGTTGTCAGGTGCTCGACTTTTTTTATGTTTTTTATAACGACCCATGGATCCGGGTGAAAAGTTATCATTGCACTTTTAATCCCCCGTAACTTGGCCTGAGCTATCGTTTCACTGATTAATTGCTGGTGTCCAAGGTGGATACCGTCAAAATAACCAATGCATGCAGCCAAACGGGAATCTATATGTGGTACATGATTGATATCTACAACGAATTTTTCCATTACCATAGCCCTCTTTCACTTCGATACAGGTTTTCTTCTTTTCGATAAAAAGCCAGTGGCTCGTTATTGAACACAAACAATATTCTATCATCTTGATAAGGAAGTTCAACCTTTTTGCCGTGATATACAAATGTCGGGTCTTCGATTACTATCTGACGGTAGTTTTTTAATGCAATCAAAGAATCAATAAACATCAAATCAGCCCCGTTTAGAACTTCATCAAGTTCCATGGTCTGGTTGATCGTTAGTTGGCCAACGGATAAGCGCTGTAAACCGCTTAATGTTGCAACAGTATTAAACCGCGTACCAATGTCCTCACAAATCGTTCGAATGTAAGTTCCGCCTGAAACTTCAATTGTAAACACCAGTTCATTTTCTCTGATTCCATCAAGTTTAACTGAGAAAACCTCAATGGGACGCTCAGGTACATCGACGATCTGATTTTTTCTTGCATATTCATACAATTTCTTTCCGTCGATTTTTATGGCAGATATCATCGGCGGTTTCTGTAAGCTTTTTCCAAGAAATGAGTTTAAAACGTTGATAACTTCCTGCTTTTCAAACTCCGGTACTACTCCGCGTTCAATGACTTCTCCCCAAATATCTCCGGTATTGGTTTTAATTCCCATCCTGCAAACAGCTTGATATGTCTTTTTAACATGCGTCAAATACTGGACAAGTTTGGTTGATTTGCCAAGGGTAATGATCATAACTCCGGTCGCCATCGGGTCCAATGTGCCCGTATGTCCGACTTTAACATTGAACTTCCTTCGAATTTGAGCACAAACGTCGAAAGATGTCATATTTGCCGGCTTATTTATGCATAAAATTCCGTCCATTTTTTCCACCGCATTTCTTAGTTATTATAACAAATCATGCTATAATGTTAAAGCAAAAGAAACGAGGGAGTTATGCGCAAGGTTTTGGGAAGTATCCGTAAAGCGGATCAGGATTATCAATTGATCGATGAGAACGATAAAATCGCCGTCGGTATTTCCGGCGGAAAAGATTCGATCGTTTTATTATATGGTTTATACTTATACAAAAAAATCAGTCAGAAGAATTTTGACATTCTCGCGATTCATTTGAGATTGGGATTTGAAGGTATGGACATGACGCCGGTGCAACAGTGGTGCGATGACTTAAATATCGAGTTCTTGCAGGTGGATACCGATGTTTATAAAATACTTAAGATTCAGGCTAATGCTGAGGGACGACTGCCCTGCTCATTATGTTCGAAGTTTAAAAAGGGACATGTCATTGATGAAGCACTAAAACATGGTTGTAATAAGGTCGCCTTTGCCCATCATGCTGACGATGCGGTGGAAACTTTGTTTTTAAACATGATATATGGTGGCAGGATCGCAACTTTTCGTCCCAAAATGTATCTGACCCGCAAACAAGTAACTTTCATCCGTCCTTTGCTTTATGTATTTGAAAACGATATTCGCTGCGCTGTGGATAATGAGCATCTGCCTGTGGTTGTTTCAACTTGTCCGATGGATAAACACACCCAACGGGAAGAAATCAAGCAATTGCTCAATCAAATGTATAAAGTTTATCCTACAGCGAAGGATAATTTCATCACGATGCTTTCAAACCAGGAACAATTGGATTTGTGGCAAAAAAAGAAATAATTTAACATTGACAACTCAATCATGTTTTAGTATAGTTTACGAGAATAAAAAAGATTAGAGGTAGCGGTGCAGATGAGTAACTGAAGGAGCCGGCGGGCGATGATTTCAGTGAAAGGCAATCACCGCCGAACAAGCTGGCAAGGCAAGGCCGCTTGTGGGGTTTCAGGAAACACCTGAAACACTCCTTCAGTTACTGAAGTGGCGCTACTATACCTGTTTGTTATAAGGTCGTGTGGTTCGCACGATCTTTTTTATATCATATTTACTCAAGGAGGATATTATGAGAAAAATTATTGCAACATTAAGTTTATTAACACTCTTGCTGGCAGGCTGTGCGCCGGCTTCCAAAGATGACACCATCATAGTCGGTCTGGAATGCAATTATGCGCCATTTAACTGGACTCAAATTGAAAGTGCAGCTCCGGCCGTCAAAATTCAGGGTGATGCTGCTTTCTGCGATGGCTATGATATTACGATTGCACAGGCAATTGCTGATGGCTTAAACAAGACTTTGGTCGTTAAGAAAATCGCCTGGGAAGGTTTAGAACCGGCTCTTAATTCCGGTGAAATCGATATGATCGTTGCAGGTATGACGGATACGACAGAAAGACGTGAAAGCGTCAGCTTCTCGGCTCCCTATTATGCTTCAGACATGGTTTTGATCGTACGCAAAGATTCAGTGTATGCCAACGCAAAATCATTGGCTGATTTTAGCGGAGCAAAAGTCATTGCGCAGTTAAGTACATTCCATGATGACATCGTTGATCAGATTCCAAGTGTCGTTCACATGACACCACTATCATCCTTCCCGTTGCTCGTCAATTCGGTAAGCAGCAAGGATGCGGATGCCATGGTTTCAGAACGTCCAGTCGCCATTTCGATCGTTGCAACAAACAGTGATCTTGTCATTGTATCATTTGAAGACGGTTTGGGTTTTGCCACTTCATTTGAAGATACTACGGTTTCTGTTGCCGTTCGTAAAACCGATACTGAATTGCTTGCTTCCATCAATACGATTCTCGCCGGTATTTCCGATGATACCCGGAATCAATGGATGGCTGATGCTTTGGCCCGTCAACCGGAAGGTAACTAGTGTTTTTTACAGGTAGTAAAATACCCGCTGATCTACTCGGCGGGTCTTGGTATATCTATCAGCGCTACGCTCCCCTGTTTTGGGCAGGTGCAAGAACGACATTACTCATATCGTTAAGCGCTACTGTCATCGGCTTGATTATCGGATTGATCGTTGCCAGCATTCGCAACGTTAAGTTCACACCTAAAGATTCGCTTTTTTCTAAGTTGTTCAAAAAATTCATGCATTTGATTGCTACGATTTACATTGAAGTTTTCCGTGGAACGCCTATGATGGTTCAAGCCGTATTCTTATATCACGGCTTGCGCCAATATCTTATGTGGAGCCCGATTCAAGCCGGTATCTTCATTGTGTCCATTAATACAGGGGCATATATGGCTGAAATCATCCGAGCCGGTATCCAATCCATCGATGACGGTCAGTATGAAGCTGCTCGCTCTATCGGTATGAATAACACTCAGGCCATGATCAAAATCATCCTGCCACAAGCGATCCGCAATGCATTTCCGGCAATCGGCAATGAATTTGTCGTTAATATCAAAGATACTTCCGTACTGAATGTCATCAGTGTAACCGAACTGTTTTTTCAATCAAATTCCGTTGCAGGCATTGTCTTCCGTTATCGCGACACATTTCTGGTCACGGCCATCATCTATCTGTTTTTAACATTTACCACAACTCAGATTTTACGGGCGATCGAGCGCAGACTTGACTCTCCTAGAGGGTTTGGGGGAGCTTCCCAATCCATGCCCGGCAATTTTCCTTTTCTTAAGAGAAAGGAGCAAAAAGTATGAGTCTGATTCAAATCAACAATTTAAACAAATCTTTTGGCTCTAATCTGGTTTTAAAGGATATCAATCTTACAGTTGAAGAGAAACAGGTCGTCTGTTTGATTGGATCTTCGGGGTCAGGTAAAAGTACCCTCTTACGTTGCATCAACCTGTTGGAAACACCCAATGGTGGAGAAATCATCGTTGATGGACAAAATATCATGACTGCTAATTTTGACATCAACAGATTTCGTTCTCATGTCGGAATGATTTTTCAATCATTTAACTTGTTCAGTCATATGAACAGTATTCAAAATTGCATGGTCGGACAGACCGAAGTTCTTAAACGATCAAAAACGGAAGCAAAAGCTATCGCATTGAAATATCTTGAAAAGGTCGGAATGCTTGATTTCGCAAATCAGTCTGTCAAGAGCCTTTCCGGCGGTCAGAAACAGCGTGTAGCCATTGCCCGTGCTTTATGCATGGAACCTCGCATTTTATTGCTCGATGAACCGACAAGTGCTCTAGATCCGGAAATGGTCGGAGAAGTACTTGAAGTCATCAAACAATTGGCTCAGGAAGGTTTGACGATGCTGATCGTCACACATGAAATGTCCTTTGCCAAAGACGTAGCTGATCTGGTCATTTTTATGGATCAAGGTGTCGTATGCGAACAAGGATCACCCAAGGAAATGTTTTCAAATCCAAAGCATCCTCGCACCAAAGAATTCTTAGCCCGCATCTTACGCTAGACTTTAATCTGTGCTATGATATCCCTCGAGGATGTCACACATGAAATTTAAACGGATTTACATCGAAATCACGAATCAATGCAACTTAACATGCGACTTTTGCGCCATCAGTAACCGGCCGAAACGCACAATGTCTGTAGATGAATTCAAGCTGATATGCGAGCAAATTCGTTTTTTTACGGACTTTATATACCTGCACGTCCAAGGAGAACCCCTTTTACATCCCCAACTGGACGAAATACTTCAAATAGCGTGTAAGTATGATTTAAAAGTGCAACTGGTAACCAATGGTACGTTGATAGAAAAAAGATTTGATCTGTTGCTTGAATCACCAGCAATCAGACAAATATCTGTTTCTCTTCAATCCATGCAAACCATTGGATATCTTGAGGACACAAAAAGAAGAGAAATGCTTCTCAATCATCTTGTTGAACTGTCAAATGCGGGTAAAATCATCCAAATCAGACTTTGGAATTATGATGAACAATTGTTCACTGATGGTATAAACAAATGTTTATTATATCTTGGTATTCAATTTGAAGATTTATTGATTGACAAGAAACGTTATTTAACAGATCATAAGAACATTTTCTTTTCATTGGATAAACAGTTTCAATGGCCAAGTGATCCCGGAGATATAAGCACTGTCGGTCGTTGTCAAGGAGCAAACTCTATGTTGGCTATACTAAGCGATGGTACCCTTGTGCCCTGCTGTTTGGACCATCAAGGCGCAATTGAATTGGGTAATGTGTTTAATACACCCTTTGCTTCACTGCTTGAAGGCAATCGCCTTGTAAGCATTCAAAGAGGATTTAAACAAAATAAAATCGTTGAATCTTTTTGCCAGAGTTGCCAATACCGGCATCGTTTTGACTGATTGACGTAAAAAAAACCAGCGTTCGAGCCGCTGGTTTTATATTGTTAGTCCTTCTTGTATGTGTCTCTTGCTAAATATAGCAATGCGAGACCGATCATAAGCAATGAACCGGCTAACAATATCTGATTTACCAGATTGTCAGATGTGTTCGGTAAGTCACCCACTGTAGATGCTATACACAATTGATTTGAAACAACATTGTCATCCAGTGTAACTGCACCAGTCATGGCCAGAACCTGTCCAAGGACTTCCGCTTTATTGTTAAGCGTGATCGACTCAGATGCATATATGCGACCTGAGAATCTTGAATCAGTCCCTAAAGTTGCTGAGCTGCCTACCTGCCAATAAACTTCACAGGTAGTTGCTTCATTGACCAGATCAACTTTACTGTTTGCAGCTGTTACAAGCGTTGAAGCCATTTGGAATATAAATATAGCTTCAGGATCGCCTTGTGCGTCAAGTGTCACTGTACCAGTGATTTCAAATGTTCCGCTTTCAGATGCATAGACACCCGGAAGTAATGTCTGACCGCCTAATTCCGTGGCTATGATGGTTACAGGTGTTCTGCCTGCGACATCGTTATAGGCTTCTACAAGTGCATCTTTTGCCAGACTGGCGTCTGTATCCGTTAGGTATACATCGCCATCATGAACGATATCCGCTGATCCTGTAAATGAAGTACCAGGAAATAGTCCAATGTCGCCATAGACGACAGTACTACTGGTATTGGTTATAGTCGAGCCAGCCAAAATCGCAAAGTTTTTTGTATCCCCGATTTTAACAGCTGATTGAGCCGCCGTAGTTGTTAAGACAAAGAATGTAAACACAAATAACGAGGCTAATACTTTTAATATTCGATTTAGAAAATTTTGCATATTCTTTTTCCTTCTTTCTTGATTGCTTGTGGCAATCAACTAAACGATTTTTCTGCCGCTGATTAATCTTAGCAAGATAAGCACGACTGCGATAACCAGCAATACATGAATGAATCCACCCATGGTCGTTGCTGATACGATACCCAATAACCACAATATGATTAATATAACTGCAATGGTTCCTAACATGAAAGTTTTCTCCTTTCTTTTTTTAACATGTGTAATAGATGCTAAACTGAAATTGTTATACGCCCTTTTCGACATTCTTTTTTATGTCTTTGACAACGTTTCTGATTTCGTTGTCCATGTTATCTAATCCATCTACAATGTCGTCGCCGATATTCTCAGCATGATACTTGACATTTTTAAATACATTCCTTGCTTTATACTGTGCATCGGTTTGAGCATTTCTAAAGGCTGTATTTGCTTCATAAGCTGCCTTCTCCAATGAATCAATGCCATGATCAATCAAGCTACCAACTGACTCATTATTCTTTTTATAGAAATAATAGGCTGTTGAGGCAACTGTGATTGATGCTAAAACTCCTAAGCCAAACGCTGTTTTTGTTGTGTTTTTCATCATAATCCTTCTTTCTAGCAATCGCTATGTTGGTTAATCTTTTGTTTTTTGAATAAAAAAGTGAGACCCGTTAACCATAAATCTCACCGATACAATAGATTGTTGATTCTTACAAGAGACTTAGTGCCCTTCAACAACTAAATTCTGGTGTGTTGATTTTATTGGGCTGAGTTAAACTTTGTAAGAGATTTAAAGCTGTCATTTTGTCTGAGTCACTTAAGCTCTCGAAATATTCGAGGATAGGCGTAAGTTTTTCAAACTCATTAAGGGAGAATAACACTGCATCAAGTTGGTTATTCTTGAAAATAAATAATCTGCCTGTGTTGTCCGCTCTTTCTCGACATGTTTTGTAATTTTTTATCATGTCAGAATTTGAAACAATACCCTCTTTGAGTATTTTCATATGTTTACTCCTTTATCCCATTATGCGCTCTTTCACCTGATTTGTCAACTTTTATTCATATTATTGTATTAATATATATTATAACTATATTTATTATTATTGGTTTTATTATTATATTCAAAGAAAAAAGAGGATTTCTCCTCTTAGATATCTTTCAACAACTGATCGATCCGGTTTCCCTTATCCAGCGAATCATCAACCTTAAACAGCAACTCTGGTACTTTGCGTACCGTTAGCTTAGAACCCAACTCGCTGCGAATGTAACCTTTTGCTCTGTTGAGTGCTTGCAATTGTGAATCATCACCCAACTCACGGTTGAAAAAAGTAACATAAATCGTAGCAATCGAATAATCACGAGTAACTTCAACATCTGTCACAGTAACAAATGAAACATTTGGATCCTTGACTTTAAACTGAATGATTTCGGAAACTTCTTTGCGGATAATCTGTTCCAGACGTTCTTGCTTGATTGTCATAAAACAACCTCCTATTCTCTTTCGACTTCAACTTCCCCAAAGGCTTCAAGAATGTCGCCTTCTTTGATATCATTAAAATTCTTAATCGTAATACCGCACTCAAATCCGGCCGAAACTTCTTTGGTATCATTTTGGAAACGTTTTAGCGATCCTAAACGACCGGTATAAGCAACGATACCGTTGCGGATCAACCGTACTTCACAGTCACGCACCAGTTTACCATCAGTTACCATACAACCGGCAATCGTTCCGACTTTTGAAACTTTGAATATTGCACGAACGCTGGCTTGGCCCAGAATGACTTCTTCAAATACCGGCTCCAACATACCTTTCATCGCAGCTTCCATTTGTTCGACTGCTTTGTAGATGATGTTGTGCAAACGGATATCTACGCCTTCTTCCTGAGCTTTTTTGCGTATATTGGCATCCGGACGTACATTAAATCCGATGATGATCGCTTTCGATGCACTGGCCAGCATGATATCCGATTCACTGATCGCACCAGCGGTGGATCGAATGACGTTGACTTTGATGGTTTCTACATCAATTTTTTCCAAAGAGCTTTTCACTGCTTCAGCGCTGCCTTGTACATCTGCTTTGACAATGACCGGAATTTCCTGTACATTTCCGGCTTTGATTTGATTGGATAAATCATCCAGGCTCAATGCACTGCTTACTTTACGCTCAGCTTCAATCTTAGTTTGCGAGCGTTTATCAGCAATCATGCGGGCATGACGCTCATTGGCAAATACTTTAAATATATCGCCTGCAACCGGAACATCGTTTAAACCGATGATTTCCACCGGTGTAGCCGGTTTGGCTTCTTTGATTTCTTTTCCGCGATCATCCGTCATGCGGCGGACTCGACCGAAACAAGCACCTACGACAACGGCATCACCGGTTCTTAAGGTTCCGTTTTGTACCAGCAGGGTCGTAACCGGTCCGCGTCCTTTGTCCAGACGAGCTTCAACGACGGTGCCTGAAGCAAGACGCTTCGGATTGGCATTGAGTTCAGAGACTTCCGAAACGATCAGAATCGTCTCCAAAAGTTCTTGAACACCCAATCCGGTCAGAGCAGATATCTTACAGAAAATGGTATCTCCGCCCCATTCTTCCGGCATAAGTCCCAAATCAGCCATGGAGCTCATGATTTTGTCCGGATTGATGTAGGGTTTATCCATTTTATTTACTGCGACTATGATCGGCACGTTTGCAGCTTTGGCATGATCGACAGCTTCACGGGTTTGAGGCATGACCCCATCATCCGCAGCAACGACAATGATCGCTACATCGGTAACCTTAGCTCCACGGGCACGCATCGCCGTAAACGCTTCATGACCCGGTGTATCAAGGAATGAAACCTTCTTGCCGTTGACAGTGACCTGATAGGCTCCGATATGCTGAGTAATGCCGCCAAATTCACCGGCAACGACTTTTGTTTTACGAATCGTATCCAGAAGTGTGGTTTTACCGTGATCGACATGTCCCATGATCGTAACGATCGGAGGTCTTGGTTCCAAGTCTTCCGGATTATCTACCGTGGTATCTTCCAGACTTGTTTCATCTAGAATTTCTTCCTTTTTAGCTTCGACATTGTATTCCATACACACCAGCTGAATGAGTTCCTCATCCATTGAAGTATTGATGGTAACCAATTTGCCTAACATAAACAGAAGTTTAATAATTTCGCTGGCATTCTTTTTAAGTAATTCAGCCAACTCCCCAACCGTAAGACCTTCCGTATAGGTAATCTTACTTACTTGCTCGCCTTTGACGCGTGCTACAGGCTGTTGATAACCTGATCTGCCGCGCTGTTGTTGAACCGGCGGTTTTCTTCTTTGTGTGGGTTTTCTTCCCATACTTTCACC
>PHAF01000061.1 GCA_002841605.1 Firmicutes bacterium HGW-Firmicutes-10
GATGTCAGGCATGGCTTAGAAGAGATTTTTTCCGATATTGAGGATTATAGTTCTCAGTGCCGGTTTTCCGACTGTACACACCGCAGTGAGCCTGGATGTAAGATTCAGGAGAATCTGCTCAACGGCAATCTTTCGGCTGAGCGATGGCAAAGATATGTGTCACTTCAAAAAGAAAACGAGTGGGGAAAGTTGAAGTCCCCACCCGTCAAGAAGTAGTCTAGATCAGAAAGATTATGGCAATAAAGTGACTGATAGCCGCGAAATTAATGAACAAATGCCATATGAAGTGAAAATAGGGTCGTTCCTTTTTGGTGTAAAACCAGGCACCAACACTGTATAGCACACCGCCTAAAGCAATAAATGCCAGAAAGCTCGGTTTTGAGTTTTGAATAATGACCGGAAAGAACAATATGGCGATCCATCCCATGATCAGATAAATACTCACGGAAAGTTTTGGTATCGATTTTTGTGCTATGGATTTATAAAGGATGCCGGTCAACACCATGCCCCACTGTATGATTAATATCAGCGTACCTTGCCATCCGCGGATGATATATAGTGCGATAGGCGTATAGCTGCCGGCAATCGCGAAGTAGATAAAGATGTGATCAAGTATCCTCAGCACATATTTATGCTTTGTCTCATAAGCCATTGCATGATAAAGTGCTGAGGTTAAAAACATTAGAAACAAACTAATGATGAAAATGGATGTACCAATAGATAAAACCCAGCCGCCTCTTATATATGTATCGACAGCTGTCCAAGGAAGAAAACCCAACAATAACAATGACATGATGCCATGAGTTACGGAATTTCCTATTTCTTCACCGACGGAAAGGTGAATGATGTTCTTAATGGAGTTCTTTTTTGTCATAAAATCCCTCTTTCATTATAATAGTTTATCATAGTTTAACGAACGTGTTGACAATTATCTATCTTCTTTCTATGATATTACAATGGAGTGATGAATATGGAAATCAACAGTCGTCGCAAATTCCTTTTATCTGAGGAAAAAGTAAGTAAAGCATTGGTCCTTTTAGCCGTACCATCGATCATTGCGATGTTAACGACGGCTATTTATAATTTTGTTGATACGCTTTTTGTCAGTATGTTAAAAAGCACAGCGATGATCGCGGCAGTGACTGTTTCTTTTCCGATGGTCATGATCATGAGTGCGATCGGGCAGGGCATTGGAATTGGTGCCGGATCGCTGATTTCGCGGCAGTTGGGTAAGAAAGATTATGGAAGCGTAGAAAGATCGGTCTTTACCGGGATGTTGATGGCTATCGTATTTTCTGCTTTGGGAATGGCTTTACTGATTGGAAACTTAAGGGAAATTTTGCCTTGGTTCGGAGCCACTCCGGATGCATTGGACTTTTCTGTTCGCTATGCGACTTGGATGATTGTCGGAATGAGCGGCATTATTCTCAATATGACGATGAATAATATTCTGCGTGCAGAAGGCGATGTCAAATTTCCGATGTTTGCAATCATGCTCGGAGCAGTTTTGAACATCATTCTTGATCCGATTTTTATGTTTGAGTGGGGTTTGAATTTAGGGTTGGAAGGTGCAGCGATCGCAACGATCGTTTCTCAGTATATTTCAACTGCGGTCTTGGTGATTCGTCTGACTGGTAGGGATACCATTGTTCGTTGGAAAATCACGCGGTGGCTTTTCGATATCAAAATCGCATACGAAATCTTTGCCTTGGGCATCGCTTTATTTTTCCGCCAGGCACTTGTCAGTTTTTCGATGATGTTCATTAACAGTGCCGCAGCACAATATGGTACAAATCTGGTGGCTGCCATTGGTCTGGCTATGCGCACGATGATGATCATCAACTATGTATTGATCGGATACGCGCAGGGATTTCAGCCTTTTGCCGGATTTAATTATGGAGCTAAAAATTTCGATCGCTTGAAAAAGTCATTGGATCTCTCTATTCGTTGGAGTACGATATTTCTGACTGCGATGACTTTTATCCTCGTGTTGTTTGCCAGAGAAATCATGGGAATTTTTACTGACAGTGAAGAGGTCATTTATTATGGTTCCAGGATGTTTTATGCGATAAGTCTGGCTTTGCCGTTTATGGGCTTTTATCAGATTCACATGGTGTTGTTTCAGTCTTTGGGCAAGGCAAAGGAGGCCTTTATTTTATCCGTGGCAAGACAGGGGATATTCTTTTTGCCGATGATCGTGATACTACCAAGACTGTTTGCTTATAACGGGGTATTGGCTGCCCAGCCGGCCGCAGATTTATTGACAGTTTTGCTTACAGCATGGTTTTCCATCAGGCTGAAAAAAGAATTTGAATTCTGATACTGCAACGTGCAGTATTTTTTTGTTTTACTATATTGCAATACAATATACATTGTGATATATTATATCTAACAAGGAGGATCTTATGAACGCACAATTTAAAAAAGGCGTTTTGGAATTATGTGTCCTTTCGCAGTTGTCACAGGGAGATAAGTATGGGTATCAATTGACTGAAGCTATTTCCAAGCAGATGTCCGTTGCTGCCGGAACATTATATCTGGTGTTACGACGATTGAATGAGGAGAACTATTTTGAAACGTATTTGGTTGAATCGCCGGAAGGTCCGGCTCGAAAGTATTATAAACTGACACCGGTCGGACATCAGCATTATCGCCAGCTTAAAGCCGGTTGGATCGAATTTGTTGAGCAGGTCAATCAACTTATGAAGGAGGATTATCATGAGTAAGAATGAATATTTGAATTTATTAAAGAAGAAACTTGAGTTTGCGGATGATGAATTCGTTGATTCACTGATTGCGGATTTTGAAGCTCATTTTGAGGCTGGTACATCTGAGGGGCTTAGTGAAGCTGAAATCATTTCACATTTAGGTGACATCGATGAAATCGTCGAATCACTGGATGTGGATCATCTGACGAAGCAAAAGAGAGAGAAAACCGTGAAGAGCGGCGATGGCAAAGTCAATCATGTAGTCGTTGATGGCAAGTTTGCTGATGTGACTTTAGTTCCGTCACTTAACGGCAAAGTTGAGGTCAACATGATTAACAAAGGCGGATTGCTGTCAAAGTTCACCAATACAATGATCGGCGAGCAAAAAGGGGATGTATTCGAAATCCGGGTGTTGCCTTTATTTAATGTCAGCTCAGATGTTGATATGAAGATTTCAGTCACACTGCCGGATTCGCTGCTTTCATGTAAAGTGATGACGACCAGTGGAGACATTGATTATTCAAAGATAACGTTTGATGGTGAATGCATCATAAAAACTGCCAGTGGCGATGTTTCTGTCAGTGATTGCAATCAGAAATCCTATGATTTTCAGATGGCTAGCGGTGATTTAAAATTTAATCGAAGTTCCGGTGATATTCGAGTCAAAACCGCAAGTGGTGATGTCATGATCAAAGAGGGTAGGGGAGTTTTGCTGGCTTGCACTTTGGCGAGTGGCGATCTGATGGCCGATGGTGTTTTTGATAAAGTCGATATTAAAGCGGTCAGCGGTGAAGTGAATTTGGAGTTGTCAGATGCAACCAATTTATCGATTTCTTCGGTCAATGGGGATGGAAACATTCGTCTGAAAAATATGGATTCAATCCGATTCAATGTATCATCGGTTTCGGGTTACTGTAAGATCATTGAACCTGCAGGTGAGCACAAATTGAAGAATCGTCAGGAACTGATTCTGAAGGAAGGTGTCATTCCCTGCAAAGTCAGCACAGTCGATAGTAAAATTGTAATAAACATGGGTTAATCCCATGTTTTTTATTGCAATCTTCTTTTTTTTGTCCTAAAATAGAATTAACTAAACACAAAATAGAAAGATTGTGGGTACTAAATATGAGCCAACGACTTTTTTATCATCCGTTGTATACGACTCAGCGACTTTTGGATGCGGGGTTTACTTTCCGCACGATTCAAGATTTGATCGATCAGCAAAAAATCGTACGCATCAAAAGAGGTTTGTACGTCCCGGCCGATCGAATTCATCATCAACACGAATGCGCTTTCTCGCTTTTTTCAGATGCGCTTTTTTGTTTGATGAGTGCTGCTTTTGTTTACGGTTATGTTTATCAACAACCCAAGCAGATTTACATCGCTGCTAATAAAAATGAGAGCCGGATAAAGTATCGCAGTGATTTTTTGGATATCAAAACGATGTATCGTGATAACAAGTATTTTATGTTAGGGCATGATCAAACGGTGTTTAATGGGCATCATATTCATATCACCGATCGTGAACGTACTGTTCTGGATTGTATCCGTCATCGCAATATGATTGGTTCGCATGCCTATCATAAGGTTATTGAGGGTTATATCGAAGATCCTAAGAAAGATGTGATCGCTCTTATTTGTTATGCCAAGAAAATGCGCATTTTTAAGAAAGTAAAACTGATTTTCGAACCCTGGATTGAAGATTTCACCTTATTAACAGAGAAAGCAGAGCCGATGTGTGCTAAAATAAACGCGGTGGTGATGGACCATGAGGCGTAACGGTTTTATTTATGTGCTGATTTGGACGCTGGTCATCTTGTTGATTGTCGGTTTGACATACGGGGTGTTCACGCTTTTTAATGCCGGAAAAGATCCGGATGACGATGATCCGATCATCGATCCAAAAGATCCCGTCATAACAGCAACCTTTGAAGGTTATACCGTATACAAACTCAGCGAAGTCAGTTTTCCCTTTGTTATTGCCCGTATCACTTTTGCCAGTGACACTGCCATGATTTTCGGTATCGATCAACTGGTCACTTCCGAGCAGCTTTCATTGGCTCAGACTCAGGTATATCAAGACGAGCTGTTATCGAAAAAATTGTTTTTGAGTTATCAAATGGTAGATTTTGAGTTACCAAGAAATAAACAATCGTATACTGTCAACTTGTTTATCCCGATTAAAAATCCGGATGCACAGAAAATCACACTGACCACAAAGTTTAAGTCGAATATTAAATTGGAAATCGATTTGACCTTTGCTCAAGGGGTCAAAGAAATGCTGGGATATGTTGAAGATCCGGGTGTAATTACCGACAATGAGACATATAAGCTCAAAGTGCTTGGAATCGAAGACTTAACGTCGTATCCTGTAATGCGTAAGTATGATGATGGTACCAGCGAAGAAGTTACTTATCCTTCAACTGCGAAGATATATGCAGTAAAAATTTCAGTTGAACCATTGAATAATAATACGCTGATCGTCAAGCAGGGGCGATACAGAATCATTACCAGTGGTCAGACAGCGCTGAGTATGTCAAAAGAATACTTTGTTGAGGGATTCAGTAATATCATCAGCCTGTCGATTGATAAGCTGAGTGAAGGTTATTTGTTATTTGACGTGTATTCAACGGAGTTGTCGTTATTAGATCAGAATACGGTCTTTGAAGTTCAATTCGATGGTAATGCTGAGTGGATCAAAATTACTATTATTGAATAAATTGTAAAGAGGTACTATGAAGGTAAGTCTGAAGCATCTTAGAGCTGTTTTATTAGTGGCTCTGATCACCACAAATCTATATAATGCTCCGGTTATGGCCGAAGAGGCTTTGGTGTGTACGGAATCACAGTTTTCCGTGATTTCACTAAACTTGGATCAAAGCAGAACCGTGCTGGCTTGTGTGGATACTTTTGATAGTGCTAAATCATCGATGAATACTTTCAAAACTGATTATCCGGATTTGGTCATCACTCACAATGCTTCAAAAAGCCCGGAGAAGTTCATTGCCGCTTCAAGGGCTATTGCAACATCCTATCCACAACGACGTAATTCAGGCACTGCGAATGCTGTGATAATGAATATTTTTCAAAATATCAATTTCACAGGGAATTCCACTTATATGAATGCTTTTCGAGATATGGCTTACTACGATACCTTCAATTTCAATACGACCAGTGGTGTCGGGACTGCATTGATACAGATCTCCGGCTTTACAGGGTATACACCTTTGGAACAAATCGATATCATCCCTATGATATATATTGAAAATAACTGGCTGATTTCCTTAGGAGGCCAACCGTTTTATCCGACAGATTCATTAAAAGTCTATCAAATTCGTCCACGCATGAATGAGTATCGTGTATCAACGAGTTCCGCGTATGGCATTCGTGAAATATTCCATGAAACATTCTCTTTTGCGACCGCAGGGTCATTGGGTGTATATGTTTATGGACAGGCACCAGACTGGATGCCTAATGGCACGTATTACAGTTGGGATTCCATTCGTTTTTTCCATGATAAGGCAATGACGCAGCCGGTCCTTAATGGTGAGTTGCCGGGAGAGTATTTTAACTATTACCAATATTTGCCGTTTCGTTCAAGTTCGAATTTAACAGCGAAGCAGTTGGATGATTATCTCGTTGCTTTGGGATTTACTAAAAAGGCCACTTATTTTGGTGAGCCGAATGCAAGTGCCATGTACGAAGAAGGCAAGGCATTTGTGGATGGACAAGTTAAATACGGTGCGAATGCTCTTTTAGTTTATGCGATGGGTTTGCATGAGAGCGGTCGAGGTACCAGCCGCTTATCTATAGAGAAGAACAATATTTTTGGCTGGGGTGCAGTTGACAGTAATCCAGACGATGCTTATAAGTTTGAAAGCATCGCTTTAAGTGTTGCTGAACATATGGGACGTAATTTGCGCGGTTATATGAGCGTAGAGAACTTCCGTTTCTACGGAACGATTTTGGGCAATAAATATAATGGATTCAACACAAAATACGCATCAGATCCCTATTGGGGCAATAAAATTGCCGGTTGGGCATATCGGATCGATCGTTATTACGGTTTTCCAGATTATAACTATTACACCATTGGTATCATGCCGGAGCTAGTCAATCTTTCCGTAAAAAAATCAGCAGACGCAAATTCTACTACGATGTTTGTGATACCTTCTATAACGTATCAGCGCTCGGTATTGATAAATTCTACGATTGAAACTGCCAATGGCAATTGGGTATCGATCATGTCGACACAACCTGTGACTCTATCGGATAAAGTAGTCATGTACAAAGACAACCCCAATGAATTGACAGTGTATGAATGGTTTAAAAGCATCGGTTATTTACCGGCAAATGATATTAAAATCATTTATCCGGGCAATGGCGTACAAAAGATACCCATGGTTTATGATGCAGTTGAATTCTTAAAAGATCCTGTTGTTAAAGTTGATAATCTCCTAATTGAAGAAGGCAGACTCAAGTTTTCAGGATATGGGTTTAAGCCGGGCGTTTCCATACCTTATGCACAAAACTCTCGTCACATATTAAAACTGACTCCTGAGACTGGTCCAGTATTGACATTTGATTTAGTTTCTGGGGAATTGGATAGTAATTTGAACGTGCTCGGGACTGGAAAACTGATCTACGCAGGAGCTACATTCAAAACTGATACAGAAATCCTATTATTGAGTGCTGGTAAATATAAGGTTTCAATTCAATCTGAAATTAATACTTTGAGCCCCCCTGTAGGTTTCGAGCAAACTGTAAAAATTGAAGGGGTGCTACCTCCTGTAGACAATTACCTTGGAAGAAGTTATCATTTTGAGAAGAATGCATCGAATGAACTCTTTCTTATTATTGAAGATGTTGAGTTGATAATAATTAAGGGTGATGTTAACGATGATAAGTTGGTGGATATTCTAGATTTAGTTATTTTAAGCCGTCATTTGGCTGAGTTACAAACGCTAGCCGGAAAAAATCTTCTAGCTGCTGATGTCAATAGTGACGGATTTGTCGATATCCTGGACTTGGTTAAAATAAGCCGTATTTTGGCTGAACTGGAGTGATGGAAATGAGAAAAATCTTAATATTAATGAGTATGCTTGTAATAACGTTACTGCATCCCATAGGAGTTAAAGCTGCTACAATCAGTTCGGCAATTACTGGTAATAACTCAGTAGTTGTTGGAAGTGATGTTGTTTTAACGTTTGCTATAACACCATCTGAAACCATTGGTGGATTTTCAGGTAGGATAAAATTCGATTCGAGTTTTCTAACGATCAGTAAATATGAACAACTCAATCAAGTTACTTTAATATCATTTAATCAAACAACTGGAGCATTCAACTCAAACACCAATATATCAGGATATAAGCAGTTTTTACGTATAACATTCAAACCCACATCAAATTTTAAAGCAGGGACTTCGACAAAGGTTGATTTTACTGATATAGTCGGATCTGACTTGACAGGTACTACAAGAATTTACGGAACATCAAGCAGTCGCACAATAACTGCAACTGCCCCTAAATCAACAAACAATAATCTCGCTACTTTGACGGTCGATGGAAAGTCAGTACCGAGTTTCAGTTCGTCGGTTACATCATACTCTTTGGGAAGCACGGATGCTGATTCAATCACGATTGGTGCAACGACATCGGACAGTAAAGCTACCTTAACCGGAACAGGTAAAAAATCGCTTTCTTATGGATCAAACAGTTTCAGTATCGTCGTTACTGCTGAAAGCGGAGCTAAGAAAACATATACGGTATCCATCAGCAGAAATGATTATCGCAGTAAAAACAATGACTTGATGTCATTAACGGTTGAAGGCTATAATCTGATATTTGACAAAGACAAGCTAACATATACACTCATCGTTGATAATGCCGTTACTTCGGTAAATATCAGCGCTCAGGCAGCGGATGATAAGGCGAAAGTTACCGGAACCGGAACCAAATCGCTTAAAATATACAGTAATGTCATTAATATTGATGTGACTGCCGAAAATCTTTCTAAAAAGACATATACGATCAATGTCGTGCGAAGGGATGTTGCCGGTATTGCCGGGGACTTATCGCGTGACAATAAACTTAAATCGTTGGTAGTCGCTGATTATCCGTTTGATTTTGATGCGGAAATCCTTGAGTATACGATCGATGTTGAAAATTGGATAGAATCGGTAAATGTTGTTGCTGAGTTAAGTGACTCAAAAGCGTCTTTGGTTTTAAGCAATCCCGGTGAACTGATCGTCGGACCCAATGAAATCTTGATCAAAGTTTTCAGCGAAAGTGAAGATGAGCGGATCTATAAGATCATTGTCAACCGGCAAGGAGACAATCCGGTCGTTGCTGTTGGCCGAATCGTTGAATTGCTGCCGAGAATCGAAGCAGATAATGTTGAAATTACTTCCAAAGATCCAAAAAGCATGACCATGGAAATTTGGAATCAATTGGCTAATACCGATAAAAATTATATGTTTAGCATTCGAAATGAACTAAATGAAACATTGTATATGTGGAAGTTTGACGGTGCATCGATCAAAGAAAATGAGATGATTGATTTTGGTGTTCAGTTCAGCTCCAGTGACAGGGACTTGATCCGAAGCTTACTGAATTATCGTGAATCAGTTTTGCTGAGTCTGGCACATTCCGGACCAATTCCACAGGGTTTGACACTTAAAGTCAATGTTTCTAAATTGTATAATGATGATAGTGTCTTGTTTGTGTACTTCTTCAATTCCGAAAGTGGTAAACTTGAAGATAAATCGATGGAGTTGATCGTAAAAGACGGATATGTTGAGTTGGATCTTGATCATGCTTCACAGTACGTTTTGACACCGGTAAAACTCTCGATGTTCGATGATATCAGTATTTTACTATTAGGGATCATTGCTTTATTGTCCTTAATACTGATTATTACATTAATATCTATGTCACTGAAAATAAAGACTTTGAAACGACGACTGGTAAGAAAATCAGAAAGTGCCGCTTAGCGGCATTTTTCTTTGACGGATCAACGAATATTGTTTATGATGATAGAGCTGAAAGGTGGATTTTATGGAACAACATTATCAATGGATTGCAAATCAGCTGAATGTCAGCGTTTCGCAAGTAAAAAGTACTCTGGAATTGCTTGAAGAAGGGAATACCGTTCCTTTTATAGCGCGTTATCGTAAAGAAGCGACCAAAGGACTGGATGAAGAACAAATCCGGGCGATCTTCGAGCATTATCAATATCAGAAAAACCTGGCTAAGCGAAAAGAAGATGTCTTGCGTTTAATTGCTCAACAAGGAAAGATGACGGATGAAATACAAAAGTCTGTAAACTCGTGTACCCAATTATCCGAAGTCGAAGATATTTATCGACCATACCAACAAAAAAGAAAAACCCGGGCATCAGAGGCCATTGCGAATGGACTGCAGGGATTTGCGGATTGGATGATGAGTTTTCCGCAGCAAGGTGATGTTAAAGAGAAAGCCATAGAATTTTTGAATGAGAAAATCGAGACTGTGATTGATGCAATTGCCGGTGCTCAGCACATAATCGCTGAGATGGTAGCCGATGATCCTGAACATCGCAAACTTATCCGCTATACGATGCTGAAACAAGGCATGATCGTGAGCAAACTTAAAAAAGGTGCAGTCGATGAACAGCAGACCTATCGGATGTACTATGATTTCAGTGAACGGGTATCCACGATCGCTCCACACCGGATCATGGCGATTAATCGAGCCGAAGATGAGAAGATTCTGAATGT
>PHAF01000062.1 GCA_002841605.1 Firmicutes bacterium HGW-Firmicutes-10
CCTTCAACAGAAGCAACCACGCCGTAGAGTAAACCCGATTGCATAGCCAAGATCGTATTTTTCCCTATGACTTTCTCAGGAACTTTCAGTTCGATCTCCGGCAAATGCTTAATAAATCCTACCAAAGCTTCTACAGAGATACCGACCCCCGGCACGATGACGCCACCTTCAAATTCACCTTTGGCGTTCAGTACACTGATTTTGGTTGCCGAACCTAAGTCCGCAACGATGGCCGGTAATGGATAATCTGCCATTGCGCCGTAACTGGTCGCAATGAAATCTGAACCTAAATGACTGCGTTCTTCCAGATGTATCACAAATTCCTTGACGATATCAGCCGAAACGATCATCGGGTCAAGCCCCGTTTTGTCTTTGATTATGGATACAATATCATCTGTAATCGAGGGCACTACTGATGAAAAGATAACCCCCTCAATTGCGTTTAAATGACTCAACTGCGCTAAAAGCCGGATCAACCATTCTTCATAATAAGCGATGACATTTTGCTTTTGAGTTACGATCCGTTGATCAAAAACCCGATTGCGATGCTCATCAAACACCACAGCAACTAAATTTGAATTACCAACATCTATGGTTAAAAGCATACGGTTCCTCCTGCTCACGTAAAGTTTACACTAACTCATGTTATTTTGCCACGATAAAGATTAAAAAAGGCAGTTTCCTGCCTCATTTAATTGGAGTTGTCATCGCTGATATTCTCCCGAAAGCCCGATAATCAATTACCGGAATACGGATTGGGAATAATACAGTTACTAGAACGCGATGATCTTGTTGAAGTTCTATTTGATAACTACATATCGGACATATTTTCTGATTTTCCAGTTTGCCTGAGATTTGCTCGCTAGAGTGATGTTCGATCGTTGATACAATCGTTTCTTGTAACAATCTTGCGTCATGCAATTGTGTCAAAACACCAATCAAACCAATCGCAATCGCACAGAATGTCATACCAAACAACATCACTAAAGCAAATTCTATTCCACCCTTCATCAGTCAGCCAAGTCAACCATACGTTGCCATTGAGTATTCAGCGTTTGGGTAAGAGTACCCTTAAACTCCTCTGAAAATGTGATCATACCTAAAGCAATTACCGTAACCACTAAAACCAATCCATATTCCTCAAAAAAAGCTTTCATCGTTTCACCCCCTTTCCATAAACGATGTTATTGTCACCATCATCATTACCAAGAAGACGACGGTCACACTCAATAAAGGAAGAATGCCCCACCACTGAGTCAATGCCGACTTTGTATTTAAAGACTGAATCCTTTGTTGTCGAAGCCATTTTCCGGTCGTGGTGATCATCCGATTCAGCTGCTTTACCGAATCAGCCTGACCAACAGAATTGTAGCGATACAACAGTTTCATGGCTCTTGAAACCTCCATTAATCGATACCCCGACAGAAAATCAGTGTATGTACTGATTTGCTGTGGAGACTGTCGGATTTGCTCGATCAGTTGATGCAATTGTGAACGAATCATTAATGGAGCCATTGGTATGGAAATCTCCATCGAAACCGCTACCGTGTTGCTTTGAAGCAAAATCTGCAATTGCCGAAGCCATATAGGAAACTCATATCGCAAACGCTGAACCGATTCTTCAAATTTCTTTTTCAGCTTCATATAAGGCCAGCGATAAACAACGAATATCAGCCCTAGAAACATTAACTGCATGGACCATGGCACCCTTAAGAACACTAAAAACGGAAATATAAGCGCGGTCTTAAGTGAAACAAACAATCGGCTGAACTGAAATTCCTCCAAATCACGTTGATTGATTTGACAGAGATGATCAAGATCTGCCTCTTTTCTCAATTTAAACTTTTTACAGTTGAAGTTGGCATACACAAGTATCAGCAAAAGTAAAACCGCAGATCCTCTTAACGTAAACACTCCCCCTTTGCTATCCAGCGACCTTTAATCAACCGAAAAGCCATTAGTATCGTAAAATGCAATGACATCAAAAACAGCATGATAACATGGTGATAAATGCGTGCTTGATTAAGATCCAAAAAGGTATTTAATAAGTTTTGATTGAACAAAGCAATGATGGCAGACATACCACACATCAGCAGGATTCGGTTTTTCATCTGCAGACGATCACGAATGTAGAGCATCGTATCTTCGATCCAATCATCAATGTCATCTTCCAAAAGTTCTATCGCTTCTTTGCTTTGTTCAAAACCAAACTGCTCTGCAGTGGAAACCCAAATCTGACAATTATTGACAATGAAATGCGGATATCGCTGGGTGATAATGTCGAAAGCAGCACTTGTGTTGCCTGTCTGCTTCAACATTTCAATGGCTTCTTTGACAACTTCTTTCAACTCGCCTTCGATGTACATCACACTTTCACACAATGAAAGCAAAACCTTTTCGCTTGATTTGAAGTAAGCGATGAAGTGTTGAAGGAAAGTCGTTATCTGCTCGAACTCCAATGCGTGGTATTGAAATTGTGCTTGCCATATCCAAACGATCGGCAATGAAATCCAGCAGATTGTCATTACAACGATCGTATTTGTTAACGGCATAAAAAATTGATCTGATAGCCACAATAATCCGATCGAGGTCAGCAGAAACAACAATCCCTGCTTTTTCGGTTGCCATATCAGTCCATAACCCAAACTAATCTTTTTGATATTTACCCAGTTTTTCGGCAAATACCACGAAGGATGAATTTCTTCTTTGCCGATGATCAACATGATGATCAAAGATGATAACAATACGAATAGTGCCATCATGAAGATTGTTCTTGCGTCCGATACTTATACAACCGGGCTTTCTCCATGAGTTTAACAGGCCACTGGGTAAAGGGCTCTTCTGCCTCATCAATCTTATATACGCTGATCATGGTCGGAACTCCTTCGTCCGCGTTGTAACAAACAACTTCCCGGATATACCGGCGTATTCCTTGCTTGGTTATGGATGCTTCAACATGAATGCCTATGTCCAATGTGTCATAAATCATCATTAATAAAACGTCATTAGACAACTCAACGCCAGGAAACATGTGCAGGATGCGCTGCGGAATCGCCTTTGCTGATGAGGCGTGAATCGTTGATAACAGTGATGCACCCGTTGAAACGCTTTGTAAAAGACTTACGATTTCATGACTACGTACTTCAGAAACCAGCATCCAGTCCGGTCGCTGTCGCAAGCATGTTTTGATCGCCGCCGTATAGTCGAAGCGTTCACTGACTTTCAAAGAAACACTGTCTGCATGCGGAAACAAGTCCTGATAGCGAATTTCACATGTATCCTCAATGGTAATGACACGTTGAGAGGGATCGATGTATTGCATCAGATACTTAAGAAGCTCCGTCTTGCCTGCTCCTGGTAAACCACTGACAATGATGTTGCATTTCATAACCACCCACTTTGCAAGCAAGGCCAACAGCCACGAAGGAGCATACTTTTGCTTCTTAAGTAATGCCGGTGTCAAACGCAACACTGCCGGAGTTTTGCGGATGGAGATGGATATATTTGAGCTTACACTTGCATGAATGATACTGATGCGAAGTTGAGCGGTTTCCGCTTCAACGACCGGATGAACAGCGTTAAACGGCAAATTGACAAAGTTCGCAAATTTATAGCTCATTTGTTCAAAAAATGATGCTTCCGGCAAAGGTTCGATTGTATATCGGCCTTTTTGAAGATGGTCTACCCAAAGTTGCCGGCCATTGTAATTGATATCAGTTATAAGAGGATCTTCGATATGACTGCTTAAAAATCCGAAATCGAATTCACTCATTCAACAACCTCCATACCTCACTCTCTGTGTTACAGATGGCTTCTTCAGGATCGAACTCATTTGACACTTTGATAATGAGGTCAATATTCCCTAGGATTTGAGCATGAATAAAGGGTGGGATGTCTTGTTTATTCATAGCCAATAAAGCGACCGCAGGAACTTTCTGACTTTTACTGTCATCCATGTCCAATCCGTTTCGATCTTTGACAGCTAACACGCGCACTGAACGGAATATCACATCCGACACGATGGGCTTTCGCTTATCCTTGCTTGTAAAAACGATGTCGACATATTGATTTGGTAGCAACGTATTTCCTGCAGAAATCAAAAGATCGATTGCAAGACTTGCTACTCCCTGCCCGTTGTTTAACATCAGTTGAGGATAATCCAAAGAGTTTTCACTATCTTCAAGATAGTCATGATAGAAAAATGATCCTGGCGCGATCGATACCGCATATTTCACCCATTTATCAATGATTTCTTCTTTATCAAGATATACTTTCCCCTCTATCGCGGCGGATGGAACTCTTAGCATCCGGATGTGTGAGGCATCAAGCTTGGATCTTGGCTTGATACTCACAGCAGCAACCGGTATTTCGATGTAATCGATCGATCGCTTAAGAACGATGTCAAATAGAAGGAAGTTAACTAGTACCACTATCAGAATTCCGATAATCCAATAATATTTAATTTTCTTCATCACTGCCCTCCTCAATCATAGTTTCTTCACAAATAAGATCAAACATATCAAGCGTTCCACCCTTTGCCATTACTCTTACGCGTATAAGCAACGGATCATCGTTAAAACCCAGCAAGTCTATCGAAACAGGCGAGAAACGCTTCGTTATCCAATGTACATCTGAAGCAAATTTATCAATCGACGCCTGTGGATCACACCTTACTTGCAGACAATGGAGCATGGTGCTGCGTAATGCACTTTTAACTGCCTGATGGACTTGAAAACGGTCGGATTCAAAGGAAATATACAGGCTGATTGAAACGATCAGTCCCATTAAAAAAATAATCAGAGCACTGCTCATCACAATACCTTTCATAACTTATCACCTGGTATTAAATACGGAGAAAAACAGTTAATTCCTGTCAAAGCCAAAAAAAAAGACTGCTTTTGGCAGTCTTATGATTTATTGTGGTACCGTTGGAAGTGTTTTTCCATCCGGCCCTGGAGTCTCGATAAGATAATTGGCAATATCGACACGTTGTTGAGCGCTGGAAGGTTTACATGCTGAAACTTTGAGGACCTTACCTTCAACAAGGGCGTCTGCTAAACCGGCGCATCCCGGATATCCGCATGCACCGCAATTGTATCCCGGAAGCATAGCCAATACTCTTGCCACTCTTTCATCCGGTTTGACATAAAACAAAACTCCGGCAACGCCAAGTAATGCTCCTAAAAATCCACCGACTGCCAACATCATGATCATTGCTGTTAAAATTGCTTCCATTAGTTCTCTACCTCCAAGGAATGTACAGGGTGTCTGCCGCAGGTTGATATTTGACATCCGCCACAAGCCACGATTTCTTCTTCACAACCCGCCGGAACCGGCGTTTTATGGTTCAAATAGTACAAAGCCGCATAGGCTCCGCCTAAAATGACCAAGAAAACAAAACCTGGCATCTTAAACCAAACCCGCCAATCCGCTAAAAGCCAATGCCATCAGTGCAGCTACGATCATAGCAATTGCATTTCCCTTAAACGGTGCCGGCACATCCGAAATATCTAGACGTTCGCGGATCGCAGAGAACAAATAGAGCACCAATGTGAAGCCGATCGGAACAGCGAATGAGTAAACGATCATTTCATAGAAATCAAATCCTTGGCGGATATTTTCCAAAGCAACAAACAACACTGCACAGTTGGTTGTGATCAACGGCAGATAAATGCCCAATGCTTTATACAAAACCGGAGAAAACTTTTTGATGACCATTTCGGTAAACTGAACAAATGCCGCAATGACCAATATGAATGTAATCAGGTCCATATATTGAAGACTGTATGGCACCAAGATGAAGTGATATAAACCATAGGTAAACAAAGATGCACCTACAACGACAAATGTGACTGCGCCACCCATGCCGATTGCGGAACTGGTATTGCGGGAAACACCCATAAACGGGCACATACCCAAGAAACGGCTAAGTATGATGTTGTTGATCAATACGGCCGTCAGAAACAGTGTAAATAGTTCAGCCATATTACTTCACCTCTTTCGTTTTCTTCGCCGGACGAGTCCGTAAGTACTCGACTCCGGCTGCAATCACCGCAAAGGTCAAAAATGCACCGGTCGGTTGTGAAAACATCGCAATGACAAAGTTCTGAGGAATCAAACGAACTTCAAATATCATTTGTTGGGTAAAAGGATTGCTGAAATTAACAATACCGCTCGATAAGACTTGGCGGATGACTGAAATCAAAATCAAACCAACCGTATAACCCAACCCCATACCGATACCGTCAATAGCAGAATCCAGAATCGTATTTTTCGAAGCAAATGCCTCAGCACGACCTAAGATGATACAGTTAACGACGATCAATGGGATAAAAACACCTAAAGCCACATAGAGATCAGTTGCATATGCCTGAATCAGTAATTCCGCAATTTTGACTAATGTCGCGATGACGACGATGTACACCGGAATCCGAATTTCATCCGGAGTGATTTTACGCATGGCCGCTATGATGACGTTGGAAAGTGTCAAAACGGCGATAACCGCTGCACCCATACCCACCGCATTGTTCAGTGTGGTTGAAATAGCCAATACGGAACACAAACCGAGATATAAGGCAAATACGGGATTTTCTCTTATGAAGCCGGCTTTAAAATTATCTAAACGATTCATCTTTTAGCCCTCCCTAGTCTTCGATCGCAGCGCGCAAAGCCCGTACTACGGATTCCGAAGTAAAGGTCGCACCACTGACGACATCGATGGAACTATCTTGATTGGTTATATCCAATCCGATGAATTGAGCCCAGAATTCTTCGGCATCGATCTTGTCACCGATACCGGCGGTATCATTCATCTCAACGAATTTTACAGAAACGACTTTTTTGGTCACTGTGTTGATTTTAATTTCAAATACATTGGCTTTTGCTCCATCATATCCTTCTAAGACACGATATCCGTTTCCATCAGCAATGAAAGTGACAACATCACCATCCACTGATTTACTTACAACGGTTCCCGCGTTTTTCGAGAAGATACCCACGGAAGCACCGAATTGCAACGGAGGGGTAACGACACCGCCTGTTCCCCCTTCAATACCCTTAAGCGCATTGAAGTGAACTTTGGCCGCGTTGATTCCTTTGACGACTGCACCCGAAGTAACGGTAGCTCCGGATAAAGTTGCTATACCATCCGAAGTTGTTTTACCAACAACGCCGTCAATGAATTCCGGAGAATTTACACGGGTACCGATTCCTTGAGTATCTTTTAACTCAAGAATCGAAAGACCCACGATTTTCCCGTCATCGGCAAAGCCGATCAAAAACTTGATAGGAGCCGCATAGCCCAATACTTCAACTTTATAAGCGATTCCAACTCCTTGTGCCGTATAAGCCGCCTTGATAAGTCCGGATTCATCATCCTTGACTTCCAAAGGTGCAAAACTGGTAGCGGTCGGAAAGATGATTTGCAAATTCGCTTTTTCAGCGGCAATCGCATTTTCCGCAATGATTGGTGCCGTAATCCCATTGACAAATGCCAAGGCACCCCCGGCAAGTGTACTGATAATCGCTAAGAACAAAGCGAAGTGTAATGCTTTTTTAACCATGCGATTACCCTCCCTTCTTCAATGTTTCGATGGCGAAACGAACGGCACGGGCAGCCGAAACCGAAGTTATCGTTGCTCCGGAAACCGAGTCAACCGAGATCGATTCATCATCGATGGATAAACCTTTAAACTGATCCAAGAAAGTATCTGAATCTACTTTATCCCCAATACCTTTGGTATCTGAGAAAGTGATATACTTAACCGAAACGATCTTATTTTCAGCTGTATCGATTTTAACTTCGAATACGTTCGGTTTAGCACCTTCATATCCGCCTTCCAAAACCGCATAACCTTTGGATGAAACCGTATAAGTAACAACATTTCCGTCCGTTACTGTATTGGTCAACTCTGGGGTCGCCGTAGCAGTAGCGTTAGAGAAAATTCCAATCGGATCACCCAAGGTGATTACCGGAACTTCCGGTTCAGGCTCTTTTGGAACGACCGGGACCATGATGTTAGCAATAAACACAAACAATAAAATACCGGTAAGACTCAGTGAAGCGATGGATATCGCATACTTTTTCATTTTCTGGATTTGCCAACCATCCGTTAAACGTTCAATGGTCGGTGTGAACATATTCATGATCAGAATCGAATACAATACGCCGCCCGGCAAATTCGCCTGAACACGGATCAGCATTGTAATGATCCCGCAACCGATCGCAAATATCATGCGTCCGGTAGCAGATGTCGGATTGGTTACCGGATCTGTCAACATAAAGACAGCCCCAAACAGTAATCCACCGGCTAAGATATGATATAGCGGATACCAGATGCCTAAACCGCGTACCAAAGCGATGACCGTAGCCAACACAAATACGGTACCGACATAAAACACCGGAGCACGCCAGTCAAGAACTTTCCTAAATGCTAAGTAAACACCAAGGACGATAATTAGTAATGCGCTGGTCTCCCCGATACCTCCGGGATACCAACCAACCAATAACCCCTGCAAACCTCCGAACTGAGCCAGCAGCTCACCCAATACAGTTTGATCTGTAACGATCCAACCTAAATTGGCAATCGAGCTGATCGGTGTAGGACCGGTCGTCATATCTACTGTCACCGCTGCCGCAAAAGAAGTCAGCATTGCTGCCCTTCCGGCTGCCGCAGGGTTAAAGATGTTATGGCCAAATCCGCCGAAGAGCAGTTTAGCAAAGAAAATCGCAAAGAATGACCCAAATGCCATCGCATAATACGTTGTGCTGATTGGAACCATCAATACCAGAATAATGGCTGTAACCCATGGGAATGAAGCAGATAGGTGTTTTTTAAAGTCTTTCTTCAAAAATACACACCATAACACTTCCACGATGGCTGCGACCAATACGGAAGTAGCCATCAGTCCCAAAGCATGGATAACATAACTCATTCCATATTCAACATAATAGAATGCCAAAGCAAATACGAATACCGCCAATAGTGCCAACGTCAGTTCAAACATGATTCCCTTGGTACTTTGAGTATCGCGGGCATTGGGTGACGGTCTGAATGTAAATTTCATTTTCGTGTCCCCCTATTTCTTCAATGCCAAGATTCGTTTGGCACGACGGACACCCTCGGTCACATCCAGTTTGGACGGACAGACATAGGTGCACAAACCGCACTCGATGCAATCATTGACATTCAGTTTTTCAATCAAATCGATATTTTTAGCCTTTTCCGCATTGTTGATGCGAACAGGCAATAATCCCGCAGGACAAGTATCATTACAACGTCCGCAACGCAAACATTCAATGGTATCCAACGGACGAGTCTTTAAAATCGTGATGGCATTTGTATAGGGTGTGGTAACGAATTGATCATTCGTAATAGTTTTACCCATCATCGGACCACCGGCAATACAGGAGATTTCTTCTGAAGTATAACCCCCCAGTTGAGCAACGATATCCGCAGCCTTCATACCGACCGGAACGAGAACATTGGCTGGCTTAGCAACGCCATCACCACTGACTGTAACCATTTTTTCAATGATCGGCTGACCTTTAAGTGCTTGAGCAAAAGCAATGGCCGTCGTTGCATTATTAACAACAACACCGACTTCACCCGGTAACTTATTGTAACGTTTTTTGAAAACCTGATAAACCAAAGTACGTTCCCATCCCATCGGGTACATATCCGGTACTGCTTTGATTTCAATTGAAGGTATACCTGCAGTGGCTTCTTTTAACTTAACCAGCAGTTCCTTCTTTGTCTCTTTTACCGCGATCATCGCTTTCTTGCCCTCAGCCGCTTTAAGCATCGCCTGAGTACCTGTGATCAAATCTGCAATATTTTCTTCAATCATCCGATAATCAGCGGTGATATAAGGTTCGCACTCTACACCGTTGATCAATACAGTGTCGACGTTTTTCGCAAACTTATATTTAATATAAGTAGGAAAACCCGCACCACCGCAACCGACGATACCTGCATTCATCATAAAATCAATCAATTCCTGACGTGAAGCCTCTTGCCAGTTTAAAGGCGCAAACGCTTCTGTCTTCTCGTACAACCCATCATTTTCTATAACAAAATGATCCAACGGTTTCAACAAGCCATGCATAACTTTTTGTATGCCTTTGACTGTGCCGGAAACCGGAGAAAACAATGGAACCGTCATGTTATCATTTCTGACAGCCAATTTCGTATTTACCAATACGCGATCTCCCTCTTTAACAAACAACTCAAAACTCGTTGAATTAAAGTTGAAAATCGGAATGTAAACCATCTTTGGTGCCGTCAAGCGGACGATTTCATTGTAATTTGTCAATTCCTTGTGTCCTTCGACATGTTTTTTCATTGGACCAATCCATATTGACATTCAATTCACCTTACCCTCTCTTTAGCCATTGGATAAACAGATAAAGCAAGCAAATCGCTTGACAGTGCCATTTATTCAA
>PHAF01000063.1:0-10410 GCA_002841605.1 Firmicutes bacterium HGW-Firmicutes-10
AAGCGCAAAATACGCTGCCATCTCAAATGAAAATGTTTCTGACCCGGATGGGTTTCAAATCTAAAATCATCGTGACAGGCGATGTGACTCAGATCGATTTGCGCAGAGACCAAAAGTCAGGCTTGATTCAGGCGGTCAGTTTGTTGAGGTCCATTGATGAGATTGCTTTTATCGAGATGACGACTGCGGATGTCGTACGTCATCCGTTGGTTGCGAAAATACTGGAAAAGTATGAAGCGAAGGAGTAAATATGGCAAGAATTCTGTTAGTAGAAGATGAAGAGAGCATTCGAAAATTAATCGCCTATGATCTGAAATCAGCAAAGCATGAGGTCGTGCTGTGTTCTAAAGGGGATGAGGCAAAATTTGTCGGTTTAAATGAATCTTTTGACTGCATGATCATTGACTGGATGCTGCCGGGCATGTCCGGTCTTGAACTGGTCAGGCTGTTCCGTAAGAATAATAAACAGTCCATTATGATCATGCTTACAGCAAAAGATGATGAAGGGGACATCCTTGAAGCCTTTGAAGCTGGTGTCGATGATTATGTAACCAAGCCTTTTTCTCCCAGAGAGCTTTTAGCACGGATCAATGCCCATCTGAAGCGAAATACAGTCAAATCCGATACGATGTTAGCCTATGAAGATATCCGCCTTGACATGACCCGCAGAGAAGCCTTTATCGTTGATCGTTTGATCGAACTTACTAAAAAGGAGTTTGACTTGCTTGAATATCTGTTGAGAAACCGGCGGATCGTTTTATCTAGAGATGACATTCTCAATGAAATATGGAATTTTGATTATGACGGGGATACCCGTATCGTAGATGTTCATATATTTAAACTGCGGCTGAAACTTAAAGGTTCTCTTTTGACGATTCGTTCCATCCGTGGCGTCGGTTATGTTTTAGAGAAAAAAGATGAGTAAAAACTGGATATTGTTGTGGCTGGCAGCATATTTGACAGCTTTTGTATGGGCTATATTTGTTAACAGTGTGATTCCGATTTTATTTCTTTTTCTGTTCAATGCAATTTGGTTGTTTCTGTTTTGGCAAAACATCAAAACGAAAATCAGCCGGTCCGAATCATTTCTGACCAGCCAGCTTACGGCAACCACTAAAGACAATGTATTGAAATCTCAGCAGCTTGCAACCTTGATTACCCATATCCCGTCTCCTTTGGCACTTGTGGATATGCAAGGCGAGTTGGTGATCATCAACGATCGTTTTAAAAGATTGATGAATGACAATGAACCGCTCATCAATTTTCAAAGCCTAAGCCTTCCGGTCGATGTACGGTATTTCATCCGTGAATCTTATTTGAATGAAGCTTCAAACTATAAAACGATACATTTGGATGGTGTGGATTATCAGGCGCTGTCCATTCCGGTAAAAAACAATAATCGTTACGGCGGCTGTCTGATCATTCTTCAGGATATCACCCGCGTTCTTGAAGGGGAAAGACTTCAAAAACGGTTTATTGCCGATGCTTCCCATGAGTTGAAAACCCCGATAGCTTCCATCAAAGGGATGGCGGAAATATTGAATCGCCCGAGTTTTGATGATCAGCAGACATTAAAGGAGTTTTTACTTCAAATAAGTAAAGAAGCCAATCGTTTAGAAACCGTGGTCGCAGATTTATTGTTCATTTCAAAGATGAGTTCTAACCGGATGTATCTGGATGTACAAAAAAATGATGTCACCGTGATCATACGGCAGGCATTTGATTCCCTAAGATCCGAATTTTCGAAAAAAGGAATTACTTTTGAATTTTATGACAAAGAAGTTTTTATTGAATCAGACATCAAACAGATGTATCAAGTGTTTTCAAATCTTTTGAGCAATGCGATCCAATATACCGATCAAGGCTATATTCGGGTGAATATTGATAAAGACCAGCAGAATATCGTTATCCGCATCACTGATACCGGAATGGGGATTAGTGAAGCGGATCTGCCCTTTGTATTTGAGCGTTTTTACCGCTCCTCATCCGATCGCAGCCGGGATAGCGGTGGCAGCGGTTTGGGGTTGGCTATTGTCAAATCGATCATCACCGCTCATGGCGGACAAATATCCGTTAACAGTCAACTTGATCACGGGACCACATTTGTCATTGAGATGCCGATTGTTAACACAAAGTTAACGAATCGTTAATCGAATTTTTTCATCAGATTGATATAAATACAAAGTAAGGCAGGAACAGTTATGAAAATTGATGAGCGCTTAAATCAGATCGATGAAACGATTTTGGAAATGGGATACAGGGTCAAAGGCATGTTTGAGCTTTCTTTAGGAGTGCTTGAATCCGGGGACAAAGAAAAAGCTTTGTATATCGTGGAAAGTGATGACTTCATCAACAACTACAATGAAGAGATCAATAATCTGTGTATCAATGTTTTGTCTTTGTTGCAACCCGTTGCATCCGACTTACGCAGTGTCGTATCTGCGATCAAAATTGCCAACGACATGGAGCGTATCGGTGATTATGCTAAAAGCATTGCCCGATATGTCATTCGCAACGACAGGCTGGATGATGATCTATTACCCGTAGCCCTGCAGATTGGTCGTCTTTTTGTAGATTTATATGACAAAACGTTAAAAGCACTGAAAGAATCCGATGTAAAAATGGCTTACGAAATACCCGTTTTAGATGAAAAAATTGATCAGACATTTAAAAGTATGGGTGTGTATGTAGAAGATCTGATAAAAAACGGTAATCGATTGGATCATCCGTTTGCGACGATCAGCATGATGCGCAATATTGAGCGGGCAGGGGATCATGCAAAAAACATTTGTGAGCATCTGATATTTCGGGTCAAAGGACAACATATCGATTTCGGATAAGAGGCAATGCCTCTTTTTTACGAAAAAAAAGGCACAATGTGCCTAAATTTCAGTGGGTTTGATTTCGTGAGTCACGTGAATATTGACAGAGTTTTTGGAAATGTTGCATGCATGGTCACCGATACGTTCGATCGTACCAAGGATGTCCACAAATACGCTGCCACCGACATCAGCCAGACAAGTCTGATTGGCCATACGGTCGAAATGCTTCTGGCGGGCTTTGTATTCAAGTAAATCGAGGTAGTTTTCATCTTCCAAAACGGATGTATGCAAGTTGAAATCTTTCTCGTTAAATATTCGAAGGGCACGGGTCAACATGTGATTGACAAGATCACACATCTGATTGATATCCTCGATGGCTTGGTCCGAAAGTTTCTCATTGGCATCAAAGATCATTTCGTAGAATTCGGTCAGATTTACGGATAAATCACCGATACGTTCCAGATTTTTGATGATTTGTAAGTTGGTCGTATATTCTTCCAAATCATTTTCACTGAGTCCTTCACGGGCGATCAACAGCAGATAATCCGTAATTTTGGAATCCAATGAGTTAATGATGTTTTCAAGCTGCAAAACCGACTCCAAATCATTTTTGTTACCTTTAAGCAGATACTTGCGCGTATCCTCAAATGCCTCAATTGCAATTTCACCCATTTTCAGTGAGACATTTTTGGCTATCTGTAACGCTGCGGATGGTAAGCGGTTGATGATTTCGGTATCCATGGAAGAAATATCCACTTCACGTCGATCCGGTTCATCACCAGGCAATAACTTTCGGATCAAGATGACCAGCCATTTGATGAATGGATAGAAAGCCAGGGTAGCGACAACGTTGAATATGATGTGAGCAACAGCTATTTGCATCATCGAATTGAGGTTCCAATAGTTGGCTAAGAATTTGTCAAACTGGATGAATTGCTGAAGCAGTAACATAGCAATGAATGTGCCGAGAACATTAAACAATGTATGAATACCGGCGGCCCTTTTTGAAGCCAGTGATCCGCCCAGTGCAGCCATGATGGCCGTAACCGTCGTACCGATGTTTGAACCAAAGACAAAGGGCAAGGCTGCCTCAAGGGACATGCCTCCGGATTCGTAGATTTTTTGAACGATACCGATCATCGCGGAGGATGATTGTATCAGTGAAGTCATGACGACACCGCTAAACAAAGCCAGAAAGGGGTGGGTAGACATTTCTTTGGTCAAATCAGTGAACATAACGACATCCTTAAGTAATTTAAGTTCATCGCCCATGGTTTTTAAACCAAAGAACATGATACCAAAACCCAATACCGTCTGACCCAAATAAGAAGTCTTTTTGCGTTTAGCAAATAAAACCATCATTGCCCCGACAAATATGATGTGAAGGGCAAAGTTTTCAATTTTTAAACCGATCAGAAAGGCGGTAACGGTCGTACCGATATTTGCGCCCATGATGATACCGACCGCCTGCTCCAATTTCATTAAACCAGCGCGGATAAAGCCAATTGTAATAGCCGTAGTAGCTGAGGAAGACTGAATCAAAATCGTAACGACACCACCGACTAATATGCCCATCCACGCTTTTGATGTGTATCGGTCAATATAGTCACGCAATTTATCGCCGGCAACGTTTTTTAATCCGTCACCCAGAAATTTAATGCCAAAAAGAAACAAACCGAAGCCTCCCAAAACTACCTCGATCCGAATACCGCCAAAGCTTGGAATAAATCCAAATATACCCATCAGATTTACCTCCTTATTCCTAAAACATTTTACCAGAAAATGCAATAATATGGTATGATAAATTTCAAACAATCACTCAACATTCAAAAAAAAGATATAAATATGATATAATACCGTCGGAGGGATTTATCTGAACATCCAAATTATCAATCAGACAAATCAGCGGTCTTTTGACGGATACCGCCGCTATGTCAAACCTGTTTTCAAGAAAACGGCCGAAATACTGAACAAAAGCGAAACATTGGAGTGTTCGCTTATTTTACTTGATGACATGCAAATGCAAAAAATGAACAGTGAATTCCGGGGTAAAGATACACCTACGGATGTGATCAGTTTTGCGGCTAATGAAGGTGATCAGGTAGGCTCGGATGAGAGTTACATTGGCGATATTTTCATCAATATGGATGCAATGCAACGTCAGGCATCGGCATTCGGGCATTCTAAAAAAGAGAGTTTTGTTTTTTGTTTGTGCATGGGTTGTTGCATTGTTTAGGTTATGATCATCAAAATGAATCAGAAGAGCGAACGATGTTCGAATTACAGGAGTTGATACTCAATGAAATTGCCCCAAGAAGCACTTAAAAGATTGGTCAAGAAGTTCAAAGCGGCCATCGACGGTATCATCGTAGGTCTGAAGACTGACCGCAGCATCCGTGTGCAATGGCTGATAGCCCTTGCTGTGATTTCGGTTTTTGCGATCATCGATATCGAAGCTCTTGATTGGATGCTGATAATTTTGTGTATCGGCATTGTCGTTTCGGTGGAGCACATAAACAGTGCGATTGAAGAACTTGCTGATTTCGTGGAGCCGAAGTACAGTGAACACATCAAACGAATCAAAGATTTTTCTTCTGCAGCCGTTTTTATTTTATCGATTGCGAGCACGTTGATCGGACTGATCATACTGTTGAAATACTTATAAAGGGGAAGTACCATGAAATACCAATTTTTACTTGATGAAGCTTTTAAAGCGATGAAAAACGCTTATGCACCTTACTCACACTATCATGTAGGAAGCTGCGTTTTAACCAAAGATGGAAAGCAGTTTATTGGCGCAAATATCGAAAATGCATCCTTTGGCGCTACAAACTGCGGTGAGCGTAGCGCAATTTTTGCTGCTTACTCTCATGGGTACCGGAAAAATGACATTGAAGCTATTGCGATCGTAAGCGATGGCGATAAGCTCGCGGGTCCATGCGGGATCTGCCGTCAGGTTCTCTCAGAACTTCTAAATGATGATACACTGATTTTACTATCCAACGGCAAAGAAGAAGCGATCAAAACGATTGATGATTTACTGCCGATGAGATTTACGCAAGAGGACTTAAAATGACATTCAAATCCGGGTTCGTTGCCCTTATCGGACGGCCAAATGCCGGCAAATCGACATTATTGAACACATTGATGAAGCAGAAAATCGCAATCGTATCGGATAAGCCTCAGACCACCCGTAATGTCATTCGCGGGATACGCACCGATGAAAACTCGCAAATCGTGTTTTTAGATACGCCGGGAATACACAAACCGCAACATGAGCTAGGCAGACAAATGAATAAAGGGTCATTTACAAGTTTGCATGATGTGGATCTTATTTATTATCTTGTTGATGCGTCTGCCAAATTTGGTCCGGGGGATCAGTTTGTGATCGAACTGCTGAAATCCACGCAGACACCGGTGTTTCTGATTTTAAACAAAATCGACTTACTGAAGAAGCAAACCATGATCGAGTGTCTTAGCCAGTGGAGCGAGCGCTATGCTTTTAAGGAAATCATCCCGGTATCCGCTCTGACGGCGGACAATGCATCCCGACTGATCGAAGTTACAAAAAGCTATTTATCGGACTCTGAGCAGTATTATCCCAATGATCAGGTCAGCGACTATCCTGAGGCATTTATGATGGCAGAAGTCATCCGCGAAAAAGTATTGCAGCTGACTCATCAGGAAATCCCGCATTCCATCGCCGTATTAATTGAAAACACGGAGCAAAGAGAAAATTCGATCGACATAAGTGCTGTTATTTTAGTAGAACGTGATTCTCAAAAGGGGATCATCATCGGTAAAAACGGAAGCATGAAAAATGAAATAAACAAACGGGCCAGCATGGAACTGAGAAACCTTCTTCAAGTGAAAGTGCATCTGGAGCTGTTTGTGAAAGTTGAGGCGGATTGGCGTAATCGACCGCGTCAACTTATCGATTTGGGTTACAAACAGGATCCGCGAGATGAATGACCGAATTGAAGCAATCATCTTAAAAGCAGACCCTTATAAAGAAACCGGCGGTCTTTTGCAGGTGTTCAGTAAAGAACATGGAAGAATGACGATATTGGCCAAAGGGATATTAAAGGGCAACAGTAAAAATGCGGCTTCGGTTCAACCCATAACTTATTGTCACATGGTGTTGGATATCAAGGAACCCATTTCATTGTTACACTCGGCTTCTATCATCGATTTTTACCGTTATATAAAAGAGGACATAACCAAACTTTCCGTTGCATCATTGATCTGTGAAATGGCGATGCAGGTATCTTCTCCTTATCAGCCTGATGAATATCTCTATGAAATCACAAAAGAAGCTCTGACTGCTTTTAACAGTTATCCCCCTATGCTGATTGGTTGTCTTTATGTATCTTTGATACTGAAGGAAATGGGGATTTCGCCGATGGTCGATGGATGCGTGGTATGCGATGATACCAAAGTTAGTGCGATTTCAGTCAGTGAAGGCGGTTTTGTTTGTCCGCGCTGTGCAAGAAATGTAACTTCGAAAGCGTATGATGCGAATTTTTCGAGATTATTCCGGTATGCAGTCAAAGCCGAATGGTCCAACCTAAGTGCTTTAGCCAAGCAAGGGGAGTATACACTTGAATTATTAGCAGTATTTGTTGAATTTTTTAAAGATTACACATCAATTCCTCTGAAAAGTTGGGAATTTTTACGAAAATTGTAATATAATAGATTAGTTAAAAGAGAAAATACGAGGTACCTATGTCAAAGCAAGCATTCGAAAAAATCGTAAATCATATCAAAGGTTCAGGCTTTGTATTTCAGGGATCGGAAATTTACGGCGGTCTTGCCAACACCTGGGACTATGGTCCACTCGGTGTTGAGTTAAAAGAAAACATCAAAAAAGCCTGGTGGAACAAATTTGTACAGTCACATCCGAACAATGTCGGTATTCAATCCGCCATTTTAATGAATCCTCAGGTATGGCAGGCCAGTGGCCATCTTAGCACATTTACAGATCCTTTGATGGACTGTAAGTCATGTAAAACGCGCCATCGCGCCGATAAGCTGATCGAAGAGTTCACTCATGGCGAAGTACATGCATCCGTGCTCAACAACCAGCAGATGAAGGAAGTCATCATTGAAAGAAAAATCCCATGTCCAAACTGCGGAAGCCATGACTTTACCGATATCCGTCAGTTTAATCTGATGTTCAAGACTTTTCAAGGAGTCCTTGAAGATGCCAGCAGCACGATTTATCTGCGCCCGGAAACAGCGCAGGGGATGTTCGTCAACTTTAAAAATGTTCAGCGTTCTATGCGTAAAAAGATTCCGTTTGGTATCGGCCAGATCGGTAAGTCATTTAGAAATGAAATCACTCCGGGAAATTTCATATTCAGGACCCGGGAGTTCGAACAAATGGAGCTGGAATTCTTCTGCAAGCCGGGAGATGATTTGACCTGGTATGCTTATTGGCAGAAATTTTGTATGGATTGGTTGATTGGTTTGGGTTTAAAACCGGAAAATCTTAGAATGCGTGAACATGATGCCGAAGAACTGTCTCACTACTCGGTTGCAACCTCGGACATCGAGTATTTGTATCCATGGGGCTGGGATGAACTTTGGGGAATTGCGGACCGTACAGATTTCGACTTGACCCAGCATATGAATCATTCAAAGCAAAATATGGAATACTTTGATCCAAACACCAATGAAAAATATATACCTTACTGTGTCGAGCCGGCTGTCGGTGTCGAGCGGTTACTGTTGGCATTTATTTGTGACAGTTATAAGGAAGAAGAAGTGAATGAAAACGATACCCGTCTGGTATTGGCGTTAAGCCCGTTTCTGGCACCGGTAAAAATCGCAATTTTACCTTTATCAAACAAACTTTCTGTGCAAGCCAATGAAGTATATAAAATGTTGGCGGGTAAATTCGTTTGTGATTATGACGAATCCGGAAGCATCGGCAAGCGTTATCGCCGTCAGGACGCGATTGGTACGCCATTCTGCGTTACCGTTGATTTCGATACTTTGGAAGATCAATGTGTTACGATCCGCTTCAGAGACACGATGGAACAAAAGCGGGTATTGATTACAGAAATCGAAAAGGAAATTGCTCCTTATCTTGAATTCTAAGCAGGTGATTGAATGCGCCGTTTGAGCGATCAGGAAATTACGGATATACGTTCTAAAGCAGATATCGGCGATGTCATCAGCCAGTATCTGCCTTTGACGCGTCGCGGACGCAATCTATGGGCCGTGTGCCCGTTTCATGACGATCACGATCCATCTCTTTCCATTTCCAAGGACAAACAGATTTATAAATGTTTTGTTTGTGGTGCCGGTGGAAATGTTTTTACTTTTGTTCAAAACATTGAGAAAATCAGCTTTTTGGAAGCTGTGGTCAAAATTGCCAAAGGAGTGGGTATCAACATTGACGATGCCCTCACTCCTGTAGCTCCAATCGATCCACGGAAACAGGCATTGACTCAAATTCTTAAGGAATCCATCAATTACTTCAAATATCAACTGAATGCTTCGGGTGGATTGATGATCAAGGATTATTTATTAAAAAGAGGCATCAGTGACTCTTTGATAGAAAAATTTGAAATCGGCTATAATCCGGGTGACGATCAGTGCAGCAAATTTCTGATTGCCAAAGGTTATCCGCCATCGAATGCGGTCGCAGCGAATATTACACGGGTCAACGGAAATCAGTTCAGCGATGTTTTTGCAAATCGCATCGTTTTTCCGATTCATGATGAACACGGTAATCCGCTGGGATTTACGGCCAGGGCCGTTTTAGCCGATGAAACGGCAAAATATATCAACACGACAGAGACTGAACTCTACACCAAGGGATTGATCGTATATAATTATCACCGGGCTCTTCCGGAAGTCAAAAAATCGGAATTTGTGATTGTTACTGAGGGAGTTACGGATGTCATTGCATTCTATCGGGCCAATGTACGCAATGTCGTTGCGACCTTAGGCACTGCGGCTACTTTAGAGCAAGTCCGTAAATTAAGACAGATGCATTGGCACATCGTCATCGGTTATGACGGTGATAATGCTGGTCAAAAGGCAGCGTTTCGTTTAGGTGACATGCTCATAAAGGCCAATTGTACAGTAGAAGTATTGAATTATAAGGTTCCGATGGATCCAGATGATATAATCAACACGTATGGGGAAGAACATTTGGTGAATATCGTCGAAAATCGTATTCCGTGGATGGATTTTCTGCTGGATTACTCATTATCGCTCTATCAGTTAGACAATTACAATCAGAAAAAGCAATATGTGTTGGCTATGGGAGCACAAATAAAGAATCTTCGTGATGATTTGGATCGCAAACATTTTACCGAACGTCTAGCATCCATTTCCGGGTACAAGTTTGAAGATTTATGGTCGATCGTTTCCCAGAATGTCAAACCTGAAAAGCGTTTTGAGCCTGTTTCTGATGAAAAACCGAAAGCAGACTGTTCAAAAGCTGAATGCGAGATTTGTGCGCAGATGATGATTTCCAAAGAAGCCGCCATCCGGTTTCGGGATGAGTTAGGTTATTTATCTTCACCGATCGCAAATCGATGTGCTATATTAATCATAGATACCTACCGCACGA
>PHAF01000063.1:10517-16097 GCA_002841605.1 Firmicutes bacterium HGW-Firmicutes-10
TGTTTCCAAAACAAGCGAACCTCGAGTCGTTGACACAAGCCATGACAAAAGTGAGAATCGATGTGTATGACTCTAAAATCAAGAAGTTTAAACAAGAGTCGGCGCAACTGATCGACGCGAATAAGAAAGCTGAAATCGCAAACAAGATCATTGATGCTCAACGTGAAATAACTGCCCTTAAGCGGGGCAAAAAGGAGGATTAAGATGGCTATTATTAAATCATTGGATGATCTTAAGAAAGAATTTTTGGAAAAAAATAAAAAGGGATCAAAACTTTACGAAAGTGAAGTCATGGATTCGATCGATCATCTGGAAATGGATGATGATGAAGTCACTGCATTACGCGAGTGGTTTGATGTGCAGGCCATTCCTCTTTTTGCCGATGAAGACTTTGAAGAACCGGCCGATTTAACGGAGGAAACTGCGGAAACTTCTATATTGGAAGATGATATGGACTTTCTGGCGGATGATTCGGAAGACGTCGAGGAAATCAATGTTGTTGATTTGGAGCAGTATGATGCCCAGTTTGGCAGTGGTCCGAATATCAAAATCAATGATCCGGTCAAAATGTATTTAAAGGAAATCGGCCGTGTCAACTTATTGAATCCCGATGATGAACCGGAAATCGCCCGACGCATCAAAGACGGTATGGAAGCTGCCCGTCAACTTGAAAAGATGTATCATGATTTTTTCCCGAAAATCCGCAAGGCAGACGGGGAATTTGCCAGAGTTGACATCGATACGATCAAAAATACCCTGTTGACGACGGTAAAAGGGGAAGAACTTGCGAAAGTGAGACACTGGATCGGCATTCAGTTGGATGGCGATGATTCTAAAAGAGTACTTATTTCCGCAAACCTGCGTCTGGTCGTAAGCATTGCTAAAAAATACGTCGGTCGCGGTATGCTGTTTTTGGATTTGATTCAGGAAGGCAATATGGGACTTGTCAAGGCTGTCGAGAAATTTGACCATACCAAAGGATTCAAATTTTCAACCTATGCCACTTGGTGGATACGTCAAGCCATTACCCGCGCCATCGCAGATCAGGCCCGTACCATTCGGATTCCGGTACATATGGTTGAAACGATCAATAAACTGACACGAGTTCAACGTCAGCTGGTTCAGGATTTGGGACGTGATCCGACAGCCGAAGAAATTGCGGCAAAGATGGAAAACATCACACCGGAAAAAGTTCGTGAGATTCAGAAAATCGCCTTAGAACCTGTGTCTTTGGAGACGCCGATCGGTGAAGAAGATGATTCTCATCTGGGTGATTTTATTGAAGATAAGGATGCCTTGTCTCCGGATGAGTTTGCCAATAACCAATTGCTCAAAGATGAAATCAATCTGGTATTGCAAGGTTTGACCGAACGTGAAGAGAAAGTTTTGCGTTTGCGCTTTGGACTTTACGATGGAAGAACCAGGACTCTTGAAGAAGTAGGGAAGGAGTTCAATGTCACGCGTGAGCGAATCCGTCAAATCGAAGCGAAGGCATTGCGTAAACTGAAACATCCGACACGTTCAAAGCGGTTGAAAGACTTTGTCGACAAAGGCTAGTATGCTTTCATTACGTTTAAAAACAATAGAAAATATGGTTGAATCCGGAGTGATTGTTGCAGACATCGGTACTGATCACGCATTGTTACCGGTTCAACTGGTTTTAAGCGGTAAAATCAGTAAGGCTTATGCTGTGGATAATAAAAGCGGTCCTTATCAGCGTGCTTTGTCGTATATCCAGTCAAAAAACTGCGAAGACTCAGTCATCGCTGTGCTTGCGGATGGGTTAACGTCCGTACCTCAAGAAGCGAACTGCTGGATCATTGCCGGTATGGGATATGATACGGCAGCGATGATTTTGGATCAGCGCTTCGAAGTCAAGACGGGACAGCAACTGATCGTTCAGGTAAATCATGGGGTAGACAACCTTCGAAAATACTTGATGACGAAGGGATGGCAAATCATTGATGAACAAATCATCTTTGAACTGCATTATTATCAAATCATCAAAGCTGTTAAAGTTAAGTCGATCGTTCGCTTAAAACCGGACGACATTACCTTCGGTCCTTTGCTTCGAAAAGAAAAAAACTCCGTTTACACAGAGTACTGGATTCTACAGATGCAAAAACTTCAGAAAATCGTAGCGCAACTCGATCATGGGAGCAAACGTGCCCAACAGCTGCAAAAGCAGATTCATACTATCAGAGATATGCTAAACGGGTGATTTCACCCGTTTATTCATCTAATAAGGTATCAATATCGACTCTCGGCAACTCAGCCGGATGCTCAAAATCATATGACTTAAGGTAGTCGATGACTTGCTGTGTCAGTTTTTGTGGCGTTGAAGCACCGGCAGTCACTGCAACACGCATGTCACTGGATAATATGGTAGTATCCAGTTGTTCGATACTTTCAATTAAAACCACATGCCGGATTCCGTGTTCAGCGGCAATCTTTGCCAACATACGGGTGTTGTTGGAAGCAGGATCACCGACAACGACCAAACTGTCAGCCAACTTAATTTTCTCCACCGCTTCTTGTCTTAAACGGGTCGCTGCACATATTTCACGGGCTATCAAAGCCTGGGGGTATTGCTTTATGATGGCGTCTATGATATGCTCAATATCGTTTTTACTAATCGTTGTTTGGTTGGTAACAAAGATTTCAGGTTGTCCTGGCAGGCTTGGAATGTCCTCAATTTTCTCGATCAGATATACTTGCTGAAAACTTTCCATGATGGCATTTGACTCAGGATGACCGAATTTTCCGATATAAAATATTGTCTGGTTTGCCAATCGGGCAGACTCGATCAATGCCTGCGTGCTCAAGACATCTTCACAAGTTGCATCTTTGATGATCAGATTTCTTCTTGCGGCTTCTTCTCTGACAATTTTACTGATTCCGTGTGCCGTAAATATCACGATTCCGTCATCGATCTGGCTAAGCAATTCAAATCTTGAAAATTTTGGATCATCAAGAGTTTGGATGTCGTATTTATTTAAGGCTTCTACCACATAGCGGTTGTGAACGATTTGCCCTAAAACAGTGACTTTAACATTTGGATTTTCTTTGGCTGTCTGTTTCGCTAAGCGGATTGCCTGGTATACGCCCTTACAAAATCCGCGCGGTGCGATGGGAATGACTTCCATTTTGTCACCTCCTGGTAGTAGTTTATCATATTTTTTGTATTCCGTATGTATTCAGATTATAATTGAAATGAGGTATATTTATGAAACTTGAAACAACGATGACACACTTGAAAGCCATGATGGATATCAATGGATTTAGTCAATTGACGGATATTCAGCAGGCAGTCATTCCTTTAGTCAACAAAAGCAGGGATGTTATCGCAACATCCAAAACCGGTACCGGTAAGACACATGCTTATCTTTTTCCCATATTTGAAAGGCTTAATCCGGAATATCCGCATGTGCAGGCGGTCATTACCGCCCCGACCCGTGAATTAGCTACACAAATCTTCCAGTTTGCCCAAAAAATCAGCGTATTATTCCCGGATATAAGGATCGAATTGTTTACCGGAGGGGTGGATCGCAGCCGTGTTGTTGCTAAATTACACACTCAACCGCATTTGGTCATCGGGACTCCCGGACGACTCAAGGATCTATTTCTTGATCAAGCGGCACTTCGTCTGGATACTTCCGGAATATTCGTAGTCGATGAAGCAGATATGGCTTTGGAATACGGATTTTTGGATGATATCGATATGATCGTTTCCCGTATGGGTAAAAAAGTACAAATGCTCGTATTCAGTGCTACCATCCCGCAGGCATTGCGTCCTTTCTTGCGCAAATATCTGGTTCGTCCTCAAAACGTCAATGTTGAGAGTGATGAGGTTTTTAAACCGCGAGTCAATCACATCCTGGTTCCTGCGAAGCATTTGGATTATCCACAGATGTTATTGAAAATCATGCCAAGCTTTCAGCCTTATATATGTCTGATATTTGCCAATACTCGTGTTGAAGCTGCTCAAACCGCCCAATTGCTTCGTGATGAAGGCATATCGATCATCGAATTGCACGGTGATTTAACTCCCAGACAGCGCCGCCAAGCCATGACACAACTGGAAAACAAAGAACACAGTTACATCGTAGCCACTGATATTGCTTCTCGCGGACTCGACATTTCGGAAGTTACGCATGTCGTATCTCTGGGATTTCCAAGGGAACTGGAATTTTTCATTCATCGCAGCGGTCGCACCGGCAGAGCCGGAAAAGAGGGCACTTGCTTTACGATTTACAAAGACTCGGACGATGCAGCGATTCGCCATTTTCAAAAACTGGGGATCTCATTTAAACATATGACAATCAGCGCTTCGAAATGGCGTGAATTGAAACCTTATGGATACAAGCATTCATTCAAACGTTCTGAGACTGAGATTGCCATCGCGAAAATCGTTAAGCGAAAAGATATCAAAGTAAAGCCGGGTTACAAAAAGAAAATGAGTGCGGAAATCGAACTGTTGAAACGTAAGAAAAGACGTGAGTTTATTCAAGGAGAAATCAAGAAACAGAAGAAGGAGCGGGCTAAGGCTAAATCATTGGCTGAAAAGGAAACCTCATGATCATCGGCAGCCATGTTTCTTTAAGTTCACCGGATTATTTTCTTGGCTCAGTAAAGGAAGCGTTGAGTTACAATGCCAATGCTCTGATGATATATACCGGAGCTCCGCAAAACACGTTTAGAAAAAGTACTTCGGATTTTAAAATCAGTGAAGCTAAAATGTTGCTCAGTGAAGCAGAAATACCGGCTCAGCATATCATCGTCCATGCTCCCTATATCATCAATTTGGCGAATACATTAAAACCGGAGACATTTGATCTTGCTGTGGATTTCTTAAAGAAAGAAATCGATCGTACGCGTCAAATCGGTGCAAAAATCATCGTTTTACACCCGGGCTCTCATGTCAATGCCGGTGAAGATATCGGTTTAAATAGAATCGTCGAAGGACTTAACTTGGCATTGGCTGATAATGATGACATCGAAATCGCTTTGGAAACGATGGCAGGTAAGGGCAGTGAATTGGGGTACCGTTTTGAACATCTGGCTTATATAAAAGAAGCGGTAGATAAACCGCATTTAATCAAAGTTTGTATGGATACATGTCATATGAGTGATGCCGGATACGATGTATTTCGTTTTAATGATCTACTCGATGAATTTGATAAGATCATCGGCTTACAACATTTACGAGTGATCCATCTCAATGATTCTAAAAATGAGCCTGGAGCAAAGAAAGACCGTCACGCAAATCTCGGTTATGGTCAGCTCGGATTTGATTTTTTGCACATGGTTGCTTCACATCCGCGTTTAGCGTCGATACCGAAAATTTTAGAGACACCTTATGTTGATGATCTTCCACCTTATGGTGTTGAAATCGAAATGCTTCGCAGCGGAGTATTTACCGATTGGATATCACAGTAAACCGATTCAGATTATATTAAAGAGGGAGCAATCCTTTTTTTTTGGATAATTTGTCAAATTAAGTGCAACACTCAGTAGAATTTGACCCAATCATTTCCAATGGTGTTGAAAATCCAATACATTTTCTAGGTCGGTTGTTTA
>PHAF01000064.1 GCA_002841605.1 Firmicutes bacterium HGW-Firmicutes-10
GATATCGACTTGCTTTCGGGCATCTTGACGCATTTGCTGTTGTCGTTGAACATCGATTTTCAACCACTCTTCGACACGTTGTGCAAACTCTTTGGGAGAGCGGAAAAAGTAACCGGTTTTCCCTTCTTCGATCAAGTCGGTCAACACATCGTCCGGTCGTGCAAATACCGGCAATTGTGAAGCAAGTGCTTCTATATAGGTCATACCCTGAGTTTCGGTCAGTGAAGCAGATACAAAGGCATCGCTGGCATGATAAAAGGCCGGAACTTGTTCTGCCGGTTTTTTGCCCACAAAGACGACCGTATCTTTCAGATTCATGAAATCCACTTTCTCTACAAGCGTCTCCATTTCCGGCCCACCGCCAACGATTAAAAACTTGACCGGTAATCCTCTTTCTTTGATATATCTGAATCCATCGATAACAAAGTCGATGCTCTTTTCTTTGGCGATACGTCCGACAAACAAAATGACTTTTTCATTTTCTTTGGCATTGGCTAAATCACGAATTTCTTTCAGTCTTGCCGGATCGCTTAAGTGAGGATCAAACCGCTCTAAATCAAGTCCGGTTGGGACGATGAATATCGGCCGCTGAATATTGTATCGCAACAGCATGTCTTTGGTTTTTTGAGATGGAGCAATGATGGCTTCACAAGATGCTCCATACAACCGGCTGATGCGCTCTATGGTCTTCTTCGCGATCACATCAACGGTTTTCGAATTGAAAACATTCACGTAATGGGTGTAATCTTCGTAGGTCGTGTGATAGGTCGATACGATTGGTAATTTCAGCATCTTTCCGCAGAAGTGCCCAAAAATACCGGCACCAAATTCAGTATGCACGTGAATGATGTCCAGTTTCATCTCTTTAACGATGCTGTAAGCCTTAAAATGAAGAGGTGCCGTTGCCACGTAGCCATACATTTGCTTGACCTCGATACCGGGCAAACGCAAAATTCTATCTTCATAGGATGTATGAATCAATGAAGGATGTGTGGTGATGATAAAAACTTCGTGTCCGTCATTTTCAAGTGCACGTTTTAATGTGACGATCGAGGTTACGACTCCGTTGATATCGGGCAGATATGAATCAGCAAACATTCCGATGCGCATAGTAAGACCTCCTATTTGGTACGATGAATAAACTTATATATGACAAACACGATTCCGCCAATGATCATAATCAGATAGAAATTGCTTAGTCGCCAGATGATCATGGTTGCGGATGCATTGATATATCCGATGATCGTCGTGAACATCAAGATAAAGGTCGCTTCCGTTCCACCACTTGCGCCCGGGATCGGAATAAAGGCATTGATCATGGAAACAAATGCGGCCAATGCCATGACATCAATCCAAGAATAACCGTCCAATAGAGAGATTCCTAAGGATTTTATTGCGATGAAAGGCAAAAAATAGTATAACATCAGACGGACGATATTTATACAGATGATTTTACAAATCAATGGTTTATGCATGGGAATCTTCGCTTTCTCAACTTGAAAGCGATCGATTTGATCCTCCATAAACGCGATGGATTTTTCTTTGTTTTTGATCAGTCGCAGTTTCATGCCGATTTCGATGCCGCGGGTGGAAACCCAGTTATGAAAACGAGGCAATCGTGCTAATGACCACAAGCCGAATATGATGGAAGCATTGATAAGAAAACCAAAGATAACGAATACAAAGAGCGGCGAATGTCTGTCAAAAAAGTATTGAAAGCGAAAGAGCATTAAGAGAAAAACCGTGAAGACCATCGTGCTTTGATAGATGATGAAGTCTAGCCAAAGGACACTGGCCGCATCACTGAGAGTAACTTTTTGCTTGTTAAACACATAAATCTGAGCAAATTGCCCGCCGGAAGCACTGGGTGTAATTCCGTGAAAAAACGCGGCAATCAGAGCATTTACGATGCCCTGCCGGTATTTGTATTGCGGGTTGCTCATGCGGGTCAACTGCGTGAGTATGGTTCCAATAAGAACATGGTAAAGCAGTGCCATTAAGATAACGACCGCCAGCCATCCCCAATGGATGGATCCTAAGGTTTGCAGGATTTCATCCACAAAATCCCGAATCGTCAGGTACAATGCCGCAACTGTAAACACCAAAATGAGCAATATATTGAAAGCATAGCTTTTAAAGATTTTTTCCATTACATTTTCCTCGACTGTATTATATATCATAATACAGTTTGATACAACAACTATCGTATTTCGGTGTTATAGTGCTATCTTTTAGTATAGAAGAATATGCGGCGAAGTTCAAGATTGTGAAATAAAACAGCCGCCGTAAAGGCGGCTGTCATGATTATTGATTAGTCTCTGGCTAACTTCATCAAACGGCCGAAACGTTTTTCAGCATCCGAAGCCGCTTTTTCAAGCAGGGCTTCAGCTTCAAACGGATTAGCGTTTGGCAATTGGTTGAATCGTGTTTCATTCATAACGAAGTCACGGAACTTCGAGAAGTCCGGTTTCGCGAAATCAACCGTCAACGGTTTTTCAGCATCCGGGTTGTAACGGTACAACGTCCAGTATCCGCACTCAACCGCACGTTTCTGTGTGATTTGGTGATTGGACAAGCCACCGCTGATACCATGTTCGATACACGGTGAGTAAGCGATGATGACGGAAGGTCCGTTGTATGCTTCAGCTTCCTTGAAAGCCTTGATGGTTTGAACGCGGTTTGCGCCCATAGCGATACTTGCGACATAAACATGTCCATACATCATCGCCATCATGCCCAAGTCTTTTTTGCCTGTCGGCTTACCGCCGGCCGCAAATTTCGCGATCGAGGCAGCCTGAGAAGCTTTGGATGATTGTCCACCGGTATTGGAATATACTTCAGTGTCCAAAATCATGATGTTGACATTCATGTTGTTGGCGATGACATGATCCAATCCGCCGTAACCGATATCATATGCCCAACCATCGCCACCGACGATCCAAACGGATTTCGAGACGAAGTCACGGGCATTGGCCAATAATTCCTTAGCAACAGCAGCTTCAGATTTTTCAAGTTCTTCAACCAGTTTCGGAGCGATTTCTTTTTCCTGGTTACGATCGCCCTTAACCGCCAAGTATTGTTCAACGACGGCTTTTAATGCCGGTTCAAACGATTCCAGGTTATCATTCATGACTTCGACCAGACGATTCGCTTTGAACTCCTGAGCGATCTTCATACCGAAGCCGTATTCTGCATTGTCTTCAAACAAGGAGTTTGCCCAAGCAACGCCCTTGCCGTTTTTATCGGTTACAAACGGAGTCGACGGGGTCGAACCGCAATAAATCGAGGTACAACCGGTCGCATTGGCAATCATCATATCCTGACCAAACAACTGTGATACCAAGCGGTAGTACGGTGTTTCACCGCAACCGGCGCAAGCACCCGAAACTTCGAAGTACGGCATCAAGAATTGAGTACCCTTGATACTGTCGGTCGGGAAGAATTCAGATTTATAACGGGTTTCTTTGTAAATATAGTTGGCTAACGGAGCTTCGTGTAACTGTTCATTGACATCGGTCATGACCAGCGCTTTCTTGCCGCCTTTACCCGGACACTCAACGGAGCACAAGGCACATCCGACACAGTTATCCGGAGATACCATGACACGGTAGCGAAGATGATCGACACCCTTGCCTACCGGTGTGATGGTTTCAAATTCTTGAGGAGCATTTTTAACTTCGTTTTCATCAAGCAGGAAGGTACGGATGGTTGCATGCGGACATACAAACGAACAGAATCCGCATTGGATACAGTTTTCCGGAATCCACTTCGGTACTTGAGTAGCGATGGTGCGGTGTTCATTGAATGCGATGTTGTTGCGCATCGAGCCATCCATCAATCCGTGTTCGCTAAATGCCGACACCGGTAGATCGTAACCTTCTAAGTTATTGATGGCTGCGACATGTTGATCGAAATATTCATCGCCGGTCAATGTGCGGGTTTTGCTCATCGGCAATTCTGCCCACTCGGCTTTGACAACGACTTCATGAAGTCCGTCTTTACCGGCATCGATGGCTTTGTAGTTAAGTTCAACGACTTCATCACCTTTTTTACCATAGGTATACTCAGCTGCATGCTTCATGTATCCCAGGGCTTCTTCATAAGGAAGTATGCTTGGGTTTAAAGCAAAGAACGATGCTTGTAAAATCGTGTTGGTACGACGGCCCATACCGATTGACTCAGCAATCGCATTGGCATCGATAACGAAGAAACGGGCTTTCTTTTTGGCTAACTGTGCTTTTACACGGTTTGGCAAATGACTTTCAATGTCTTCGGCCTTGTAACCGGTCGACAATAAGAAGGTTCCGCCCTTTTTCAGGTTGCGCAACATATCATATCTAAACAAGTAGCTGTCCAGCGAACAGGAAATAAAGTCCGCGTTTTTAATGTAATAGGTCGAGCGGATCGGTGATTTACCGAAACGCAAGTGAGAACGGGTCGCACCGCCGGCCTTCTTTGAGTCATAAGCAAAATATGCTTGAGAGTATAAGTCGGTGTGGTCACCGATGATTTTGATGGAGTTTTTGTTTGCGGATACGGTACCATCAGAACCCAATCCGTAGAACAGGCAAGATGTGTAATCGTTCTTGACACTGAATTCCGGATCGACTTTCAAGGAAAGATGTGTGACATCGTCGTTGATGCTCAAGGTAAATCCGGTAAACGGATTGTCACTGTTTAAGTGATCATAGACAGCTTTGATGTCAGCCGGTTGGGTATCTTTTGAAGATAATCCATAGCGTCCGCCGATGATCATTTCGATGCCGTTAAATCCGTGCAACGAGTTGTAAATATCAACAAACAACGGTTCGCCGGTCGAACCGACTTCTTTGGTACGATCCAAGACAGCGATTTTCTTGACGGTAGCCGGTAAGACTTCCTTTAAGAACTCAACTGAGAATGGACGGTATAAGTGAACCTTGATCATACCGACTTTTTCGCCGGCAGCATTTAGGGTATCGATGACTTCAGCTGCGGTTTCTGTGACAGAACCCATAGCGATGATGATGCGATCGGCATCCGGTGCACCATAATAAACAAATGGAGCGTAGTGACGACCGGTCAGTTTCGAAATTTCTTTCATATAATCGGCAACGATCGCCGGAACTTTTGCGTAATGTGAGTTTTGTGCTTCACGTCCTTGGAAGTAGATGTCGTCGTTTTCAGCTCCGCCGCGGGTCACCGGGTTGGTGTGCGGGTTCAGTGCGTTGGCGCGGAATCTTTCCAAACCTTCTTTATCGATCAATTTAGCCAAATCTTCGTAGTCGATGACTTCGATTTTTTGGATTTCGTGCGATGTGCGGAAACCGTCAAAGAAGTGCATACACGGAACGGATGCCTTGATTGCGGTTAAGTGGGCAACGCCGGCCAAATCCATGGCTTCTTGAACGGAGTGCGATGCGATCATCGTAAATCCGGTTTGACGAACTGCGTAAATATCTTGGTGATCGCCAAAGATGGATAATGCGCGGGTAGCGAGTGAACGTGCCGATACGTGAATAACGCCCGGTAACAGTTCTCCTACCCATTTATACATATTCGGAATCATTAATAATAAACCTTGTGATGCTGTAAAGGTGGACGATAGTGTACCGCCTTGCAATGCTCCGTGAACCACGCCTGAAGCGCCGGCTTCGGATTGCATTTCAACAACCTTGACTACTGCACCAAATACATTTTTTCTTCCTTGGGATGCCCAGGCGTCTACCAATTCCGCCATGGTCGAGGAAGGTGTGATCGGATAGATACCTGCTACTTCGGTAAATGCATACGCAATGTGAGAAGTGGCGGTATTGCCATCCATACTCATAAATTTCTTAGCCATTTTTTCCTCCTGTTTTTCATTCTTAACCTATATAATTATACTCCAAAATCACTTTTTTGACTATGACTATTTTTTCACTTATACTTCGATGCGCGTCCAGGTGGCCTGAGCGAATCGCCGTTTGCTTATCACGTAGCGTAGGCTTTGGTCAAGCAATACGGAAAGCCATGCTCCTGTTAAGCCTAATCCCAGCGGATAGGCGAACAAATAAGTTAGCAGCGGACGGACAATCGTCACGCTGATCAGTGAAATGAATGCGACAAATTTGACATCGCCTGCCCCTCGCAAGGAGCCGATCGTAATGACTTGGGCGATTTGAAATAGCATGATGACGGCCAGTAATAACATGATTGTGGAACCGGATGAGAGGATTTGAGGGTCTTTGTTGAAGAGCGATATGATTTCAATGCGAAACACCGCAATAAACAATCCCAGTCCGATAGCGATCAGAAAGCCGATGCGTTGGGTCGTTTTTCCGTAGATGATGGCCATGTCCGGTCGTTTTGCACCTAAGCTTTGTCCGACCAGCGATGAGCAGGCGATGGATAGTCCATCCCCTACCGCAAAGGATATGGTCATGACGTTCATGACGACCTGATGGGTCGCAAAGGCGATGGTGCCAAGTCCGGCAATTGCCAATACATACGTAAAAAAACCAATCCTTAAGAAGATTTGTTCGACCAATGCGGATTTACTTATATTGAACAAAGAGAGGATCGTTGCTTTGTGCAGACGCCAGTCTTGTTTAAAGGATAATGATAAAAATCCGTCTTTGGCACTGGCGGAGCGGATCGCGATCATAAAGGCGACCACATTGCCTAAAGATGTTGCGACGGCTGCGCCCATGACGCCCCATCGCGGAAAGATCCAGATTCCGTTGATCAGTAAAAAATTAAATATAACATTGACCACATTGGCGGAAATATTGGTTTTCATTGAAATCTTGGTGTTGCCTGCGCCGCGTTGGGCAGCGGTGATGGTCGAGCCGATGCTGTAGAAGAACATGCCGATCAGCACGATGCGGAAATAAATGACTGACGTGTCAATATAATCCGCGGAGGCTCCGGAGAATTTCAATATTTGAGGAGCGTAAATATAGCCTACAGTGTAGAAGAATGCGGAGATTAGCGTGCTAAGTACGATGGCATTTCGTACAAGCTGGTTAGCTGATGCCGCATCTTTCTGGCCTTTGCGTCTGGAGACAATGACGGTAAGGCCGATGTTTAGGGCGATAATGACTGAGAACAAAATGAATTTTGGCTGATTGGTAATTCCGACGGAAGCGATGGCACCTGCTCCCAATTGTCCTACCATCATCATATCTACTGCCCCGATCAAGCTGATAAGTACTGCTTCTGTTGCCGATGGCCAGGCAATAGTAAAAGTACGCTTGACGATGTCCTTGGTTGCAGGAATGGGGCCGACGATTTGATCCGGTTTCAATCCGGTTGTGCCGAATATTTTTTCTGTCCAGTTCATTTGTATCCCGCCTAACACGAAATATTATAACACTAATCAAAATTATGTGAATACCGTATGGGAAATTCGCTTAAATTTTCACATTTTCAAAGATAATCGCATCGGCTTTATGCCTAAACTTATCCATCGATTTCTGATCGCGGATCGTCCATACACTCAATATTCCACCAAACATCCGAATCCAACGGAAAAATCGCGCATGTTGGTACTCTACGCTTAGAAAGTTGGGTTTCACCAAAAACGCAAAGCCGTTGAAAGTTTGAAGGATCCGTACGATCCACGAGTAACGTTTATCTCCTAGGATATTCTCGAGCAGTTGACCGCGAATGAAATGTTTTCGGTTCTTCGCAAACCAGCGGACGATTTCCGGTCGAAAAGAGCATATACTGAAATCACCCGAATATTCATCGAGTATTTCAGCACAAAGCTGACATACGCGCTCATTTTTACTGGTGGCTTTGATTTCGATGATGAGTCCGACGTTGCCGGATACCATGTCAAGAAACTCGCGAAAGGTCAAAACCTTGTCCAATGAATTTCCGATCGTTGCGAATCGTACTTCTTCAAGGGTCAGGTTCTCAATGTTTTCATCGATGTTCAACATTCGCTTTCCATCCCCATCATGAAAGACGATGAGTTGTTCATCTTTGGTAATGCGGATGTCCATTTCGATGTTCAGTCCTGCATCAATAGCCAACTGAAAAGCGATTGGACTGTTCTCTTCAACACCCATTTCTTTATTATGCAATCCGCGATGAGCACAATATCCTTTCATCCAAGAAAGGTCTTTGCCTTCGCGGTGCGGAAATGAAATGATAAGTATAAGCATAATGATGGATATGATGATGATTGCGGTCAGCCCTTCCATAGCCATCCCCCCTTTTTCTATATTATATATCAAATGTGTCCGTGCTTCTTTTCATTTCCGCTTTTTTTAGGTATGATAGTACAAATGCAGGAGGGTATTATGTTAAAAACAAATAAGGACAAATGTGTGATGCAGTCGGTTCAGGGTAGAATTCATCATCCCGTGATGCGTGCACCGGGGTATCGGATTGGCAGTGACGGAGTTCCGCGCATTCTGCCAGCGACTGCCGCGATTACGTATAATGCGAAAATCGGGGATATTTGCATGGGACTGATGGGCGATCATGTGGAGCCGGGCGTATCGATGAAGAATGCGGATGCGATGGAAGATGCCGCGTTGAATGTGTTGGCTTGTGTGGGAAATGTCGCGAAGGTCATTACGGGTGATGGTAAGGGTGCTTTGGGTGTTGTTACCGGTAAGCATGGCGGTGCCGATCATGTGATGGTGTACTTTGCGGATGATGTGTTGGACAACTTGGCGGTGGATGATAAGATTTTGATCAAGTCGTTTGGTCAGGGGTTACAATTATTGGATTATCCGGAGGTCATCTGTATGAATATGGATCCCTCACTTTTGGATAAGTTGAATATTGAAGAGACCAATGGTCAGTTGGTTATCGGAGTCACTGCAGTGATTCCGGCATATCTGATGGGTTCGGGCTTGGGTTCTTCGACGATGATGTCGGGGGATTATGATATTATGACCCGCGATCCTCAGACGTTAAAAGAGTTGAATCTCGATCAGTTGCGCTTTGGGGATATCGTCTTTATTGAAGATCATGCCAATAATCACGGTCCGGACTATTTGAAGGGTTCCGGTACGGTGGGTGTCATCATTCATGGAGATAGTTACATTGCGGGGCATGGTCCGGGAGTTACGGTACTGATGACGAGTCGTTCTTCACTTTTAAAACCCAAGATCGATCCAAAAGCGAATTTGGTCAATTATTTCTAAAGAAAACCGTCGGCATTGCCGGCGGTTATTTTGTCAGATAGGCTAACAGCAGTTTCATCGATGATTCGATGGCGTCTTGGTGGGTCCGTTCCATGCCGTGGGAAGCATGAACGCCCGGTCCGATCAAAGCGCCTTTAATATTCTGTCCGCCTCGCAAAGCTGCGCTGACATCGGAACCGTAATACGGATAAATATCGACAACGTAGTTACACTTCTCGCCTTTAGCCAAGTCGATCAGTCGGTTGACCATGTCATAATCATACGGTCCGGAGCTGTCCTTGGCACAGATGGATACATCATATTCGGTGCAGGCAAGGTCTTTTCCGATGCATCCCATATCCACCGCGAGCATTTCTTTGATGTTCTGAGGAATCCAGGAAGTTCCATGACCGGTTTCTTCGTAGGTGGATATGATGAAGGTGACATCGTGTTTGGGAGTTAACTTATTTGAGTGCAGAGCTTTAAGTACCCCAAACATGATGGCGACGGAGATTTTGTCGTCAAGGAAGCGAGACTTGATAAAGCCGCTTTCCGTGATGGTCGTTTTGGGGTCAATGGCTACGAAATCGCCGTTACCGATGCCTAATTTTATGACATCGTCTTTATTTTTAACACATTCGTCCAAGCGGATTTCGATGGTGTCGATCGTACGGGTCGCACTGTCCGCCTCTTTATAGACGTGCATGGACGGTGTGGTGGATAAAATCGTTCCTTGAATGTGTTTGCCATCGCGTGTAATGACGGTACAATATTCGCCGTCCAACGTATGAATGATCGGTCCGCCGATATTGGTGACAAGCAAGTTACCGGAAGATGTGATGGATCGCACCATCAGTCCGAGAGTGTCGGTATGTCCGGAGACGCCGATGGCATAATCACTGTCATCCCCTTTAACGAAAATCATCAGATTTCCTTTGGGAGTGATCTCGCACGCATAACCCATTGATTCCGCTTCACTTTGTAAACAGCGGATCGCATGGTGGGTATAGCCGGTCGGGCTGGGAATTTCGAGCAATGCCTTCGCAAAGCTCATGGTTTCTTTGATATCAAACATTGATTACCTCATCCGCATCCAGAATATAGACGCCTTCTTTTTGATCATTTTCATTCAGATAAACTTTGACAATTTCACTGATGGATGTCGGTACGTTCTTTCCGACCACATCGGCTCGGATGGGCAGTTCGCGATGTCCGCGGTCGACCAGTACGGCCAGTTGAATCTGGCGGGGTCGGCCAAAGTGCATGATGCCATCCATTGCGGCGCGGACGGTGCGTTGGTAAAACCTGAGGTGTCGATATCATCCCGCCAATAGCGGATGTCGAACTCGACGGTGGGTACGCGGACACCTTCAAACTGTTCGAGATGATCGGCGAGCCGTTGGGCCAGCGTAGCTCCGCGGGTTTTGATTCCGACTAAAATGATATTTTCAATTCCCTTGTTTTTCTCTATGATTTCGTGGGTCATTCGGATAAGTGACCGCTTGATACTGTTGGCATCCATGATTTCTTTCATAAACGTTACCTCGTGTCTAATTATATCAAATTCACATGTGTTTGGGGAGGTTTGTGTAGCTGAGCTAAAATGATTTTGATTGATAAACACAATGCTTTGTATGATAATTGAATTAGTGAGGTATATCAAATGAAAAGAAAATGGATGATCGGATTTATTTCGATATTGGTATTGCTTACGTTATCCGCTTGTTTTCCGGGGGGTAGTGAATCAACGACCCGTGTAGCCGGATTCTTTACGGGTGTTTGGCATGGTTGGATCGCGCCGCTTTCATTGATTTTGAGTGCGTTCAACTCATCGATTCGTGTGTATGAGGTGAATAATGTCGGTTGGTGGTATGATTTTGGCTTCTATATGGCCATCATATCGGGCTTTGGCGGTTTGTCTTTGTTTCGAAGGAAGAAAAAATCGTAATTTGAATATTCATAAAGGCGCGATCTGTTGGATTGCGTTTTTTTATCTTCCGATTTAACGGTTTTTCTCTTTCATTTGTGATTGAAATGCGCCTATGATTGTGTTATTATGTTTAAGCCTACGACTTGGCCCGTTGGAGAAACGGTTAACTCATATGCCTTTCACGCATACATTCACGGGTTCGAACCCCGTACGGGTCACCAAGTAGGGGTATAGTTCAATGGTAGAACAGCGGTCTCCAAAACCGTTAATGTGGGTTCAACTCCTACTACCCCTGCCAACGTGCAAAAAAGCCACTAAACAGTGGCTTTTTAATTTCTGTGACCACATTGTGACCACATTTTTTATCGACAATTTTTATGACTCAGTATTTGAACATTATGTATGTGTTGATCTGCATCTATTCAACACTTCCCAAAATGGACATCAGTTGCGAATAAGAATCAACTTTATCGTATTTCAAATTGCTATTAGATAGTTTATTGAATAAAACTTTAGCACATTCGATCTTTACATCCTCTATTTTTCTTAGTTGCATTGAATCCATAGATCCTTTTGTCTCGGCAATAAAATATATGTGTTTTATATCCCCTTCATTAAATGAAATTGCCCAGTCTGGAGAGTAATTTCCAACTGGTGTTGGAATGCTAAAAGATCTTGGTAATTTTGCAAATACGCAAACTTCTTGCGCCCGATCTAACTCCTCAGCAAAAACTCTTTCAATGGATTTTTCGACAATACCATCAGTGAACACATAATCTTTGATATGTTTCTTTGCTCTAAATGCATTTTTGAACTCTACCGACGATTTTTTCTCCAGAAATATGTCTGAATCATACTTTCCATCAATACAATTATAAGTAATGCGATTTACAATGACAGATGCTTTTTGATCGTTGATCAATTTTGATATTTTCGAAATAAATTCCTCGGGATTCGATTTATATAGCTGAATTTTTACATCATCAATTCCTTTGAGTATCTCACCAATTGTTTTTCTTCGGAGAGTCGTCAAGGATGAAATTTTTCCAATTAAATCATATTCAATATGATCATTTGCTACACTTGTGATTGTACTAGTACTTGTAGTAACTTCCATAAACGATTCACCTGATTTGATATCATCAGCTTTCAAAGTAGACTTTTGCTCTGACGAAGTAACGGTATAAATCAGTCTAGTAACGCTAAGATTTGAGTTGATCGATTCAATTGACTTAGTTATCAACTCATTGGAATCAAATTCAACTAGATATGCATACTTATGATTTATTAAGGACCAGAGTTTTTGGAATTCCTCCTTGTAAAAATTATCATTGATTTTATTCTCAATAAACTTTGTTGTATTCCCATTTTCAAACATGCTGTCAATTATTCGTGGATTATATACTGATTGTATTAATTTATGAATTCCATCTACAATATGAGATAGTTCTTCTCTCATTGGTGCTAAACTCTTTAGTTCTTTTTGTAATAAGTAATTCTCGTTGGGAACATCATTATCATCTAGATAGTTATTAGCAATCAAATACTTGTAAATCATATTAGATTGATCTTGACTAACTATAGAGGTTTCACCATTACTTTGACTGATTTTTTTACCTTCAAAATACGATGGAATGGCTTTTCTTGGTCTTTCGAACAATGCATTGCTAATTTCTTCTTGCAATCCTTTAACAAAAGACTCATATGAATCATTTGCAATAACTGTTAACTTGTTCACTTCATGTACGTTAATATCAGTTACGGTTGAATCCATTCTATCTCCATATTTATTAACACAAAGTCTCGAACCACGACCAACCTCTTGATGTTTCTGGATTTGCGAATTTGTATGCCTAAGAGTGCAAATTTGGAAAACATTCGGATTATCCCATCCCTCTCTTAAAGCTGAATGTGAAAAGATAAATCTAGTTGGTTCTTCAAAAGAAAGCAATCTTTCCTTATCCTTAAGAATCAAGTCATATGTAGATTCGTCGTCGGATATATCTGAACCTTTTTTTGTCTCCGAATCTACTTTTCTGCCATGTTTATCGATTGAAAAATAACCTTTATGAGTATCAAAGACATTAATTGAATTCCAATATTTAAGCAAACTCTCATCACATTTATCTTTAAAGTCTTTAATAATAACACTATATTCTTGTTCAAACATTTCACCATAAACACTGTTTATTTCTGCACCATCTTCACCATATTTTCTATATTTTGCAACTTCATCAATAAAAAACAACGAAAGCACTTTTATACCTCGTTCATGCAAGTATAACTCCTTTTCGAAATGCGATTTTATTGTTTCTCTTATCTGTATTCTCCTTAGATCATCTTCTGATACATCGCCTATCACTTCTCCAATTTTCAGTGTTAAACCGTTTAGAAAAACAATCGAATCTTCTTCTATATAAATTTCTTTTATTGTATAGCCATTTCTATATTGTTCCATTTCATTTGATTTTTTGAATAAATCATCACCAATACTTAAGTTCCTGCTTTCTCTATTAATTGATTTAGTTCCATAATTGATTTCGAACTCGAGTTTTGCTTGTGGAGGTTTGTTTTTTGATACTATAATTGAATCAAAATATATATAACTATTTGTACCTCTCAAATTCTTTACACTAAATCCTTTAACTTCAATTTTTTTGACTAGTTTTTTATTGTAAGCATCAAGCGCGTCCAATACATAAACAAGGTTGTGTTTAACTTTATGAGTGGCGGAATAATTTATAGTAAACAATGGATTAAACATTTTAAGTGATTCTTGAGTCGCACTTCCACCCATTTTTTGTGGTTCGTCAAGAATCAAAATCGGTCGGTTTCTCGCAATCACATCTATTGGCCTTCTAGATTGAAACTCATCAAGCTCCTCGTAAATTCTCCTCGCATCCGCACCTCTTGCATTAAATGCTTGCGTATTAATAATCATAACTTGGATCGAACTTGAACTACTAAAGTGCTCTATCTCATCCAATTTTTTGGAACTATATACAAAGTGTCTTGCTTTCTTTCCATAAATCGACATAAAATGATCCTCAGAAATTTCAAGGGATTTTTTTACACCTTCTCTTATCGCGATAGAAGGAACTACAATGATAAATTTTGTGAATCCGAAAAGTTTATTCAACTCAAAAATCGTTTTTGTATAAACATAGGTTTTTCCGGTTCCGGTTTCCATTTCGACATCCAAAACAACGCTACCTAATTCACATGACAATTTTTCAGATAAAGGAATGTTATTCGAGTCTTGAATACTTCTTACATTAATTAACAATTGATCTCTACTGAGTGTGATCACACCATTTGAAAATCCATTAAAATTATCGAAATCATTGATTTCGAGGGATTTAGTATTTTCTTCTGATTGAAACCCAAAGAGTGATCTGTTTCTTGAAAAATCATTTTCAAAGATATCACCTCTCGAAAATTTCTGACCTTTTAAAATGTCAGTTACTGCTGTAACTGCTTGTGTTTGATAATCTTGTGTTTTAAACTTAAATCTCATAATTTCTCTCCTACTAAATCACTTTCAAATCAGTGCTTGGTGAATAGGTCTTAAAAATCTGTTCAGCATTTATTGCAACAGCATCTGTAGCGAAAGAATAATCTCTAAATATACAAATCTCAGGCTTTAATTTTGATAATTCAGTAATAACTTCGTTTGATAAATCATGTTCAAAACATGCTATCAATTTCTTATTCGCGACATCATAGTATTTTTTGCCTAATATATTCTTTTCGATTATGCTACTCGACAGAAGTATACTGTGATTCAGCATAACTTGAAATAAAAGATCAAGTTGGCTTCTATCCTCTTTAATATTATCTATTGTACTCATAATTACTTCTTTATTTATTTTTGACGGATTATAAAATGTATCTACCATGTTTGATGTATCTAGTTTTAGCACACGGAAACCAATATCAATTTCGTTAGTTAAATTGAATTCTTCTTTGATTAAATTACCAGCTCTTCTAATTCTTTCTTTTGCAACTTCTGCAATATTATGTTCGACATTCAAACTTTCACAGAGTTCAATTGCATTTTTAATATTTTGAGAATCACCTGAAATCAATCTCAAGTTTTCATCTAGATCTTCTGGTAATTGAACCATTATGAACTTTCGTTCCCCAGAATCTTCTGCGTTTAATCTCATCACTGCATCTGCTGTAGTAGCACTTCCAGCAAAGAAATCCATAATATATTCTGCATCTATTGAAGAAATCAAATCTTTGACAGTGATTAGACTTTTGGGATAATCAAAAATGTTTCTACCATCAAACATTTTATTTAAATAACCAGTTCCATATTGAACATTGCTGTGAATATCATCATACCATAATGATTTAGGCGTCGAATACTCATCAAGCGGGTATTTGATTTGCTTTCCTATAAACTTGTATTGATTGTGTTCTTTTAGTGCTCTATCGAACTGCCTTTGCCACACTTTCTCCTCACCATTCGAAGCAATAGGCCAAACAACTTTGTATCCCAAGTCTTCATATTTTTCTTGTAGTTCTTTCATGTACTGTTCGTCGAAACCAGTTTGAGGATTATATATCTTATTGTATTCTTCTTTTAAAATCATAAATACATTCTCATTCTTAACTAGCATTGGATAGAATCTATACGGCCTTTCATACTTTCTTGAATTTGATCCACCTCTAATAAAATTCCAATACTCTCCTTCGCTAAAACCATTCTTCTTTATTTTCAGATTCTGTAACGAGCTGATTTGCTTCGCATATACCATATGATATTCATGAATCGGATCAATATTTTTTTTGCCTCTTCCTTGTGGATTAGATCTAGTAACGATAGTTCCAACATAATTCCCTTCATAAAATATTTCATCACAGATTTTCTTAAGATTTGCATACTCATTATCATCGATAGCTAGAAATATAACACCATTATCGGTTAACAAGTCTCTTGCTACTCGAAGTAGTGGATACATCATATTAAGCCATTTAGTATGAAAGCGACCTTCTGATTTTCTATTAATTGTGAGCACATTCCCATCTGCATCTACATCATTATTTATAATTTCGAAATTTTCTTTCTTTATAGAGAAATCATTTTTATACAGAATATTACTTCCTGTATTGTATGGCGGATCAATATAGATTATGTCAATCTTCTTCAAATAAGTCTCTCTCAGAACCTTCAATACATCTAAATTATTACCTTCAATATACAAGTTCTGAGTTTCATAGAAATCTCTTGAACTATTTTGGTTTGGTCTTAGTGTATTTGTTGTTATAGAATTAGCCAGACGTACAGAATCCAATTTACCTGGCCAAGTCATCTGATATTTTTCTCTTACTATACTTTCATTTTGTTCGCTAAGTTCTTGTCTGAGTAAATCAAAATCAATGGTGAAATTATCATCATTTCCTGATTCAAAAACACAATGTGGAAATAGCAACCTGATCTTTTCAATATTCTCTCTTACTAAATTTTTCGATGACCCTGTGATTTTCTTCATATTCTATATCTCCTTTTCACTAATACAATTTATACCACAAATGACTATAATATATCCAATACTATCTATATGATTTTATAGAATCATTATCTAGATTTAGCACACTTACTGCCCTTCTATAATCAATCTTATGACCGTTAATTGTGAACTCAGTTAAGTTTTCATTATATCCTATCTCGTAAATTCCTAAGAATTGATACTGAGCACCTGACTTCGGATTTTTAGCTTTTCTTGAAAGCCCATTATGGCGCTCAAAATTTGCAACAATCCGTTCAATTGTATTGTTATCCGGAACATTTCTCTCGAATAATATTGCAAAATTCCCTGTACAATAATTCAAAAATAACCAATCTATTGATACAAAACTTATGTTCTTCTTGCGAAGCAATGGATTAAGATTCGAATTTCTTTCAAATGTGTGCTCCCTCTCAGTCTTCTTTATATATGGCGCTCCTTGACAGTTCCATAAATATTCAAGATTGAAGTAAATTACTTTTTCAAACCATGTTTGGTTGTATTGATTACGGTAATTTTTTCTTGGATTTATTATGAACTCATTTATCTCTCTTTGCTCGGTCTGATTTACAAAGAGTACTCGATCATTTTCTACCGTCAATTTATGGCAGCCCTCAAAAAAATCATCTATTGAAAGAATGTCATCAAGTAATTTGTAAACAACGGCTTGTGCTGGACCAGTTCTTGCTCTACTTAGTATTTTTTCTTCAACTATGAAATAGTGATTATCTGGTCTTGTTATTATAAAATCTAGATCCTGCGTAATTAAGCCTGAGAAGGCATCTTTTAAGTTACTTCTCATCCAAATGGAAAAGGGAGTTGGATTCATTTTTATTTTCCTTATCTTTCTTTCTTAAAATTATAACACATATTGTGCAGTGCCTAAACAGCAGTTTCACAATATGATTATCTCAAATTTGCAGGAAATATTAAGTTTTTAGAGTATTTAATATAAGGAGGTGAAAATATGCAGATATCTTTTGCAATAGAAGTTCTTGTCGATTTTTGTGCTAAAATTCAGACTCATCCTGTTTTGGCACAATACGAAGATCAACTACTTGAATTGTTTCTAATGTAAAAGAAGGGCTGCAACATTGCGGCCCTTCCTTATTTATTCTTTGCTTCGATAGAATCGATACGTCGATGTGCTGCTTTGGTGGATTCCTCTACTCGTCCAATCCGTTCTGAATGCTGATTGTGTCGGTCCTGGAGTTCATCATGATCCTTTCGAAGTCCAATGGCCATGTCCAGCTTGGCATTGACCATCCCTTTCCACTCGGAATCATTAATGATCCGGGTATCTCTTCCTCGTATCCATCCAGCCAGACCTACGAAACATCCTAACAACGCAATGATCACCGAGAGACTGAAGGATGTATCCGGGGTCATTGTCTTTCCTTATATATATTTGTGGATTTGAAGTAAGCAGTGATGTAACGTGATCCTGGTTCCCCTTCCGGAGCAAAGGTCATCGTTGAACACCCATAGGCATAGGGTGCCTGGGGTAAGTGCTTGATGATCTTCATGCGCTTGTTTCGATAGGTCGGGGTCGTTTTCCCGGATCCTAAGCTGCTGGAACGTCCAATGCCATTGACGTAAACAATGTCACCCGGTTTGAAGGTTGTGGGAGTTTCTTTACTCACATAATCAACGAAGCTATACTTACCCCAGAACTCCCACGTGCGAATCGTATCATTGCTTTGAGTTACACCCCAGGCCTTCCAAGCTGGTGTTGATTCAATGTATTGCCGGTTGCCTTGTTCATCTTTCCCAATATAGATACCCACATGTCCTAGGGTCTTGTTAAAGACCAAGAGTCCTGTTATATCGGGCATGTCCTTCAAGTCTCCTTTTTCTTTGCAGGCGGAGTACATCATGCGGACGTTTTGATCGCTGCCTTTGGGAATGTTGTATTTCACATCGCCGGGTTTAACTTCCCATAAGTATCCTTTGATCAGACCGCAACAATCAAAGCAAGCGTTTCCCAACCCTTTTTGGATCGTGGCTAGGTTTTTGATCGTATGTGGACATTTCAATTGATTAACGCGTCGATCAATCATCGCTTGGGTCAACGGCCGGCCAAATCCTCCCAACATGTAAATCGTGGGCACCTGCAGTTTGCTTTTCGCATACTCAACCAGTCCGTGATTCGTCTTGCTCATGTTGTTGCTCCTCTTCTAGCAGAAATTCAATCTCCTGGGAATAATCAAGATCCTCTATGTTTTCAACTTCAATGATTGGTTTCTTTTTCATAGTCATCCTTTCTAATTGCTTTCCACCCAACTGCTATCCTTATAATGTTTTACGGTCTTCTCCATCCAGGATGATCCGGACCAAGATTTTAGCGGTTTATCTACAAAACTAACCCCATTCCAAACTTTAATTTGACCTCCGGTCTTGTAGGTCACTTCGATCCACAGCGCATGATTGCTGTAGGTGGTGTCAGTGGTAAAGGTAGTGGCTGGTGCACTTTGACTATCATCGTTGCGGTCAATTGTACTGCCACTGGTGCTGGTATGGATTCCATAATACAATGCTCGTCCGCTTTGATTGGAGCGTTTTCCATAGCCGATCCAAAGCAATGTCCCTGCTTCAATTTGCGGTTGATCGAAGGCAAAAGTATATATCCCCATGTTTCCTGGAGTAGTGAACGTATTGGTTGGCGAATGGGTATGGTTGGATTGGGCAAGCAAGGTTCCATTGCTACGATTCCAAATTGCACCCCAGACGATGGGAACATCCGAATCATTAACGCGTGCCAGTTTAAGGGATAACGATAGGATCTTTCCCCGCTCCGGCATCGTGGCTCGCAAGCCGATGTTGGCATGATAAGGCACACCACCCCAATAGGCATTGTTGAGCGTCGGTTGAATTCCGAACGTTTTAGTTGCCATAAGCTCTAGTTGGTATCGACCCAGAGGTCACCGATTGCCGGACTGGCGGGTGGACTGGT
>PHAF01000065.1 GCA_002841605.1 Firmicutes bacterium HGW-Firmicutes-10
TATTCGGATATCCACGGATATAGGTATCGTCTGAATGCATATCGTCAACGTGGTAGATATGCACTTGCCATGCGCTTATTGAACAATCACATCCCAACCATCGAAGAACTCGGTCTTCCAGATGTTTTGAAAGATTTGGCTATGGAACCCCGAGGATTGATCCTCGTAACCGGTCCGACAGGCTCAGGCAAGTCCACCACACTAGCCGCTATGATGGATCATATCAACATTAACAAGCCTTGCCATATCATCACATTGGAAGATCCAATAGAATATGTACACGAATCTAAGGTAAGTTTAGTCAATCAGCGGGAAATCCATCACGATGCCAAGGGATTTCAGGAAGCGTTAAGATCAGCACTTCGTGAAGACCCAGATGTCATCCTTGTAGGGGAGATGCGTGACCATGAAACCATCAGTTTAGCATTGACTGCGGCAGAAACAGGGCACTTAGTATTATCTACATTGCATACCATCGGTGCTCCGGCAACAATTGACCGTATCATTGACGTATTCCCGCCACACCAACAACCCCAAATCCGCACCCAATTAGCCGGAACATTGAAAGGGGTCATCTCTCAGGCACTTCTTCCGAGAATGGATAATACCGATCGGATCGCTTGCCACGAAATCATGCTTATGACAGACGCTATTGGGAATCTTATTCGTGAAAACAAGATTTTCCAAATAAACACAGCGATTCAAACCGGTATGAGATTTGGAATGCAGACATTCGAAGCCAACTTGGCAAGACTCGTGGTCGATCAAACCATTTCCCACGCCACCGCCCAAGACATCACCAGTAATCCTGAGTTACTGAAACGCTTATTAGGACGGTAAAAATGAATATTCAATATGCATAGAAAATGCATATTGACAAATCATGTCAATTGTAGTTAAATTTACTTACAAAGGAGAAGAAACATGAAAAAATTATTGAACAAAAAAGGTTTTACTTTAATCGAATTAATCGTTGTTATTGCTATCATCGCTATTTTGGCTGCTATCTTAATTCCGGCATTATTGGATTATATTAATGAGGCAAACATTACTCGTCAGCAATCAAATGCACGCAGTGAATACTCAAGAGTTGTGCTTTTAGTAGCTACGAAGAACGAAGCTGCTCCTGCTAGCGGTGCAGCATTTGATGTTGGTGACGATTTGTCTTGTACAGCAACGATCACGGACGGAGTTGTTAGTGACTTTGTTTGTGAGAGTGACCTCGCAACATTCTCATATCCTGATTTCTCAGCTGATAGAAAATAATTGTTAAGATTTATACCCGGCCTCAGGAGCTGGGTTTTTCTTTGTCATTGATGTCATTTTATAAGTGTTGTTTTGTGACAAATCATGTCAAAAATTGATGATTTTTGCATAAAATATGCGATTTGTGTGCATTTAATTACATTGAACATTTGCTTGTTAGAAATAGGCGGAACTGTATATCAGTTTCGCTTTTGTTTGTTTGATTTTATTCAAGTTCCTTATAGCTGAGTGCATGCTTCAAGTTTAAGTGGTTAGCAAAATATTAATATGTATTACTAAATTTCACTTCTAAGCTAACTGCACTTCACAATATAAGTCTTAGTAACATTTCGATTCACAATCGATGCAATGAATTAATTTGTTTACTGGCTTTTCATTTAAAAACTTGGTATTGCTTTTTTTGTCACTCTGGAATGATCAAACTTGAAGTTGCTAGGCACTTTCATGCTATGTATAAAAAGCAAACAACTCAGTTATAATCTGATATTGATCGACTTTCAGATTATGATTCTTTTTGAATACTTTAAGTTGTATTACATTTGATCTTCTTTTTCTTTTCTTTTTAATTAAAACGTATATTTCTAACCGAAAACTAACCAGAACATGCGAGAATTCAGTGAAAGATATTAACGGGAGGTGATCGATATTGATGAACAATCCATTGTCTACGGTTTGACAATTAGAGGATTAAGCATCATGAAGTTTCTTTGGTTATCATCTCGACAAGAGAAACAGACACCCCACATTACTGAAATTAAGTATTGAAGGATCGTTTGATTTCGATTGACTGGGATATTATAACCGAACAAGTGATGAATTATCCTTTGAAATATATGAAATTGAAATCTTAAGCGGTTTATAAGTGTTGATTGTATCAAGCGGAGAATTATGAATTCTCAAAGAAAAGAAAGAGGATGTATCATGAAAAAGACATTTGTACTTGCATTGTTGTTACTCAGTTTGTTTGCATATAAAGTAAACGCAGCTCCTAATAGCGGATCATTGCCGGAAAATGGAGTTAAAGTTAATTTTAATGAGAATGGTTCAGTTAATTCATTTGAAGGAGAAGGTTGGGTTCTTGATGAACAATCCGGAAGTTTGACCTTAACTAAAGGTGAAGTCGTTGTTACTTTAAGTGATTATGTGTTTAAAGATGGTGAATCAATTATCGGTTTCACTTGGATGATAGAAGGCGCTACTGCCGTTCTTTGGGTAAAACATGGAACAACCGCAATATCTTATGGCGAAGGTACTTCTGGTGAATTTACGACCAGTGATGATAAAGCCGTAAGTAATGCTGTGTTCTTAATCGAAATAGTTGAAGATGAAGATGAAGAGCTAGACGATGAAGAAGAACAAGACGATGAAGACGAAGAGTTAGACGATGAAGAAGAACAAGACGATGAAGACGAAGAGTTAGACGATGAAGAAGAACAAGATGACAAAGATGAAGAGTTAGACGATGAAGAAGAACAAGACGACGAAGATGAAGAGCTAGACGATGAAGAAGAACAAGACGATGAAGATGAAGAATTAGACGATGAAGAGGAATTGGATGATGAAGATGAAGAATTAGACGATGAAGAAGAACTAGATGATGAAGATGAAGTCCTTGGCGATGGCGACGAAGATGAAGAAGAAAACGTCGAAGAAGAGGAAGATGAAGTATTAGGTGAAGATGAAGAGTCTCTGCCGGATACCTCAGATGCTTCCAGAGGGCTTGGATTGTTATTCGGATTATTTGGATTTATCTTGTTAATGGTTTCTAAGAAAAAATCGATTGCTTAATAACTAATGTGAAGCAGTAACATTGAGTTGAGACAATATTTCATGAAAATGAGGATTGTAAACTAAAGTGTAACTGCTTTTTTTATTGGGAGAATCATTTGGGATTTGTGTTCAAGAGGATATAAAACTTACGTTTGGACATATAAAAAAACTTGGCTATATCACTATAACCAAGTTTTTGTCTTATGTTCTGCCTTTATTCAGGCTTTCTGTACATCAGTATCGGACTTCTCGCCGCAAGCACATCATCCACTCGTTTGACCGGGGTGGTCAACGGGGCATCTCTGAGTGCCTGACCGTCAGTCATTGCGATTTGATAGATGTCTCTGAATGTCTGAATCGCAAAGTCGAGGGTTTCCTTGCTTTCTGTTTCATTGGGCTCAATCATCAGAGCTTCATGAACGATTTGAGGGAAATACATCGTCGGCGGATGGATACCATAATCCAACAGAGCCTTCGATACATCCTTAGCGGATACATTGTATTCGTCTTTTTCTTTTTCCATCGAAACCACAAACTCATGCATGCATGTGCCCGGATATGCGACGGTATAGAGATCGTTGAGTTTCTCCATCATGTAATTGGCATTGAGGACCGCATTCATCGAAGCTTCCTTGAGTCCGTCTCTACCCAACGATAGAATATAGGTCAGTGCACGGATATTGGTTAAGAAGTTGCCATAGAAGCTGCGCATCCGCCCGATGGTCGTATCCGCATCCTTTTTGATGGTGATTTCTTCGTTGTTTTTTTCTACTGTTCCATTCGGCAAGAAAGGTTCAAGGATCTTCTTGACACCCACCGGACCGGAACCCGGACCGCCACCACCATGCGGGGTAGAGAAGGTCTTGTGCAAGTTGAGATGCACGACATCAAATCCCATATCGCCCGGACGGGAAAGTCCCATGATGGCATTCAGGTTTGCGCCATCGTAATAGAGCAATCCGCCGGCATCGTGAACGATCTCGGCGATCTCTTTGATATTCTCATCAAACAGACCCAAGGTATTCGGGTTTGTTAACATCAGCGCTGCGGTTTTTTCACTGACCAGACTTCTTAGCTCGTCAATATCGACGCCGCCTTTTTCATTGGACTTAACACTGATGACCTCATAGCCCGCCATCGCTGCGGATGCCGGGTTGGTACCATGGGCCGAATCAGGTACGATTACCTGAGTTCTTGCGGTGTCTTTACGCGACTGATGGTAAGCATTGATTAATAACATCCCGGTAAACTCGCCATGAGCACCGGCGGCCGGTTGAACAGTGAAGGCATCCATGCCGGTGACTTCACATAAACTCTGTTGTAAGTGCCACAGAGCCTTCAGGGCGCCGTTTACAGTGTGTTCAGGCTGTAACGGGTGTAGATGAGCAAAACCCGCTAAAGACGCTGTATCTTCGTTTAAACGCGGATTATACTTCATCGTACACGAACCCAACGGATAGAAACCATTATCTACCCCGTGAGCTTTGCGTGACAGTCCGATGTAATGACGGACGATATCGATTTCCGCAACCTCTGGCAGTTGTAACGCAGACTCGCGGGTAAACTCAGCATATACATCATCGCCATGCATTTGACTGACAGGCAACATCACACATCTTCTGCCTTCTCGGCTGGTCTCAAAAATCAATGTACTCATTTCGACACCTCCTCTAACAAACGAAGCACGGTGTGTATTTCTTTGTCACTGACCGCCTCCGTCACACACCACAACATCGTGTGATCATCCAACGGCAATCCGGCTAGAATATCATGTTGTTCCAAGTGTTGGACGATCTTGCTGGTATGTACCGGTGTAGTCGTCACAAACTCATGGAAAAACGGTTGATGGAACTTCAGTTTAAAATCCAAAGCAGATAACTGCTTCTGCAAGAAATGCGCTTTGTGATAGCACTGCGAAGCCACATCTTTAAGCCCTTGAGGACCCATCGACGTCAAATACATCGCCGCGGTCAAAGCGCAGTGCGCCTGATTGGAACACAGACTGCTCGACGCTTTCTCACGACGGATATGTTGTTCACGGGCTTGAAGCGTCAAGACGAATGCGCGCTTGCCATCAAGATCCAAGGTCTGACCGACGATACGACCCGGAAGTTTACGAACTATTTCATTGGTCGTAGCCATAAAGCCCAGATACGGCCCGCCGAAAGCAATATTCAAACCCAACGGCTGAGCTTCCCCGACCGCAATATCCGCACCGTAAGCACGAGGTTCTTTAAACAAAGCCAACGAAATCGGATTGACCGAAACGATCATCTTCGCCTTGGTCGTATGAACGACATCACTGATCGCCTGTGTGTCTTCCAAGATACCGTAATAATTGGGATGTTGAACGACGACGCAAGCCAAATCTTCTGATAGATTACTCTTTAACCATTCAAGATCCAGACGACCATCCTTCGAAGGAATGATTTCCACATCGATCGGAAGGTGCTGAGTATAGGTTTGAACCGTCATGATCGACTGAGGATCCAGGTTTGAGGATAGAAGGGCACGACGACGCTTTTTATCTACGGTCATATTGACCGCTTCCGCAACCGCACTGGCCCCATCGTATACCGAAGCATTCGATGCATCCATTCCGGTCAACTGACAAATCATGGTCTGATATTCAAAAATCGATTGTAAAATACCTTGGGAGAATTCAGCTTGATACGGTGTATAAGCCGTCACGAATTCTTCGCGGGAAGATAAATGTCTGACGACACTGGGAATCAGATGACGATAAGCTCCGGCACCACGCAACACCGTCGGAAAAACTTTGTTCTCCTTGGCATAGGCGGACATTCTTGCCATGACTTCAAACTCACTGATACCCGGCGGTAAATCCAACTCACGATTCAATCGAACGCTTTGAGGGATCGGTTTCAACAAGTCATTCCAAGTCTTACCGATTTCCTCCAACATTTTCAATTGTTCGCTTTTGGTATTAGGAACATATTGAGCCATTTCGCTCCTCCTTTATTCTGTCTGACTGCGATAAGCATCTGCATTGATCAGACGTTCTTTACCCGAAACTTCACCCAGCTTGACAAACCAGGCACCATACGGATCGGTATTCAGTTTTTCCGGCGCATCCATCAATTCTTCATTGACCTCAAGGATCACACCCGAAACCGGCGCATACACATCCGAAACCGCCTTTACCGACTCAACATCGCAAAAACGCTTCCCGCCTTCAACCTTATCTCCGACTTCCGGCAGGTTGACATAAACAAGATCTCCCAATTCATGTTGAGCGAAATCGGTGATACCGACCAACGCCGTACCATCTTCCAATAACTCGACCCACTCATGGGACTCGGTGTAAAACAAATGATCTAGAACTTTCATGGTTGAAATCCTCCTTTATCTAGATTTACGAACAAACGGAAACTTCGTTACTTCTGCTTTTAATTTTCGGCCACGAACATCGACCGTAAACTGCGCATCACTGCTTACATCAACATTGACCAACGCCGTAAATATGGCTTGGTTGAGGGTAGGGGAGAATGTACCGGTCGTCGTTTGACCAACCAATACATCATCGGCATACATATCGCAATGCTCACGGGCAATGCCTTTATCCACGACTTTAAACGCCATTCGCTTGCGCAAACGGTCTTTACTTAAGGCTTCTTTGCCAATAAAATCCGGTTTGTCTAACTTCACAAACATCTTCAACCCGGCTTCTACCGGACTGATCGTCTCACTGAGCTCATGACCGTACAACGGCATCCCGGCCTCAAAGCGCAGGGTATCGCGACAGCCCAGACCACAGGGAATCAAATCAAATTCTGCGCCTGCTTTTAAAACTTCATTCCACAAGTGCGGTGTATCTTCCGCCTGACAATAAACCTCGAAACCATCCTCACCGGTATAGCCGGTACGCGAAATCAAAACTTTTTTGCCCGCGAAAGTCACATCGTCGATAAAGGTGTAATACTTCTGAGGGATTTGATCCGTCAGCTTTTGTGCGACTTTCTCACTGTTAGGACCTTGAATGGCGATTTGTCCGATGGAGTCACTGATATCCTCAAAACTCACATCCCCAAATTTGTGCGCTAAGATCCATTCGCGGTCTTTATCGCGATTCGAAGCGTTGACAACGATATAGAACTTATCTTCTTTCATTCGATACACAAGCAAATCATCGACCGTGTTTCCATCAGGCTGACACATGATGCTGTAACGCACTCCACCCAACGGTAAATCCGCGAAGTCGTTGGTAAACAAGTAATTGACATTGGCCAAAGCATCTTTGCCTTCCATGATAAATTCGCCCATATGAGACACATCGAACATCCCGACATTTTCCCGAACGGCTTTGTGTTCGGTGATAATGCCGCTCTCATATTGGATCGGCAACAGATAACCGCCAAACTCCACGATTTTCCCTTTGGCCTCTACATGACATTCATACAACGGTGTTTTCTTTTCCAAAACCTGGGTTACCTCCTTTTTAAGAATAAAAAATGACGCACAGAAATGACTGTGCGCCCTCGTCCTTTGACCTGAAAGATTCTCCCCAAAGGGGATTGCTTCTTCGGTGGATTGCTCACTCTACGAGGTTTGTCCAAAACCGGTCCTTTTTGCCTGAAAGTTTAAGCGCGAATGCTCCTTCGGCGGTGTTACCACTCTCTCCCGGTTTCTTCATCCATATCTACCATCATTATAAAAGGAAACGCCTCTTTAATCAACGAACTTTCGGAAAAGAATGAATCGCAAGACCCAATACATCGGCCATCGCATCTTCCAATGACTCCGTAATGGTCGGATGCGGGAAAACGACACTCTCCAACGACTCAATCGTCTGATTTGTCAAAATCGCCTGAGTCATGTATGGAATCATTTCACTGGCCAAATGCGAGAAAATCGTACATCCAAGGATTTTGTTATTTAAATCCGTGATGACTTTGATAAAACCGCGATCCGACCCTTCGACCACATGTTTGCCATTGGCCGAAACCAGAAACTTACCGACTTTGATTTCAATATTTTGCTCTTTTGCACTCGTCTCATCCAATCCGATCGAAGCGATTTGCGGATCACTGTAAACCACGGAAGGAATCAGAAGTTGTTGAGGTTTTGCTTTTGGGTTAAAGATATGATCCACCGCAACTTTCGCCTGAGCGGCCGCCGCATGTGCCAGCCAACTCTGCCCGTTGACATCCCCGATCGCATAAATATGCGGGATGTTGGTTTGATAGGCGTCATTGACCGGGATGACTCTATTAGTCTCAATATTCGCGTTTTCCGGCTTTAATTCACTGAAAACCGCTTTTCGTCCGACCGACTGAATGATGCGATCGGCCGTGATTTTATGTTCGATGTCATTGACATGACAAATCACTTGATACGGATGACTGGGGATGATCTTGTTTACCATCGCATTGGTCAAAATCGTCACCGAATGCTTCTTTAACAAAGTCGCCAACTGATTGGCCGCATCTCTGTCCAGATTCGGAAGGATGCGTTTTTGGGCTTCAATGACCGTCACATTACAGCCCATCGACTTATAGAAGGTAGCCAGTTCAACCCCGATGACCCCACCGCCAATCAGACAAACATGCTCGCCCGGTTGTATCGGCGTATCGAAACAGTCATCACTGGTCCACACTTCTTCACTGTTTGCACCTTCGATCGGTAATCGGGCCGGCATTGATCCGGTCGCAATGATAAATACATCGGCGCTGATTCTTTCTTTTCTGTTTTTCAGAATCAGGGTTTTATCATCTAAAAAACTTGCCTCATCCTCGATCAGTTCAATTTTATTGGCCTTACACAAAGAAGCAATACCATCTCGTAGACGGTTGACCACCGTATCTTTACGGTCGATGATGGCCTGTACATTATGATTGGGTATCGAATCAAAGATGCCCAACGCTTTGGATGTACGTACGGCATCGATGATATGGGCATCATGCAAAAAAGCTTTGGTCGGGATACATCCGCGATTCAGACAGGTACCGCCCAACTTGCCTTTCTCAATCAGCACGACTTCCGCTTTATATTGAGCGGCTTTGATCGCGGTGGTATATCCGCCGATCCCTCCGCCGATAACTACGATTTTCATGCTTGCTCCTCCGTATGGAAACAAGCCGACAATATATCCTCAACCATTTCCAAATTCTCCTTATTGCCAACGGCATTCCTCATCGAAATCAAATCATAGGGAATGTCTTTCCAAGATTTTGACAAATGCTCGATAAAATCCGGATTCATGGCATCACTGTAAATCCTGGAAGAAATGATCTTACCACTGTTAACCTGAAAGAACGCCTGAATCTCACCCCAAGGGAATTTGTATTCCACTTGCGCCTGATAATCTTCGATCGGATTTAACCGCCACTGTTTCGAACGATATTTATCGATGCGGTCTTGATATTGAAGGGAATCCATGATTCTCTCATTGAGTTTGATATGATAAACTTCCTCAAAACTGACCTTCAACGTTTCAATTAAAAGCGGGATCGTCAACTCGGGATTAAACTGCTTGAGATTCGCTACGCGCTTACGCACCGAATCCACGCCTTTTGACTGCATCTTCGCTTTCGACACATTGAGATACTTCGCCAAATCTTCCATTTTTACATCTACCAGTAACGTACCATGGTGAAGTGAATTATTTCTTTTCTTAGCAAAAGCGTTTCCGGACACTTTGCATCCATCGACTTCAATGTCATTGCGACCCGCAAACTTCGCTTCGATACCAAGCTTGTTTAATGCCAGAAGGATCACACTGAGCTGCTTGTGCTGATCATACTGATGATGAGGCGCGATAAAGGTAAAATTGAGATTACCCAAATCATGATACACTGCTCCACCGCCGGAAGACCGTCGGGCCAGCTTGCCACCGTCATTTTCCAGTTCGGACACTTTACATTCTTTATAAGCATTCTGATTTTTACCGATGACCACTGTGTGCTGATTTTGCCACAGGTAAAACAAAATTTCATCATCCTGAATCTGATCCATCATCCAATCTTCATACGCCAAGTTTTGATATGGATTGGTAAATGGGCTAAGTACATAGATTGCTTTCATAAAAGTCCTCCACATGTATTATAAAAGATGAAAGCGCTTATTTCAATAAATGTTGCAATGAGAAAAAAACGTGATATACTAAATATGACAAGGTTGTCATATCGAGGTGATGTCATGCCGACTAGCACATTCTACAACCTGGAAGAATCGAAAAGAAAGCAGATATTTGATGCTTGTGTGGATGAGTTTTCTTTGCACACCTTTAGCGAGGCTTCCATTAACCAAATCATTAAAGCCGCCAATATTTCTCGGGGAAGTTTTTATCAGTACTTTGCGGATAAGG
>PHAF01000066.1 GCA_002841605.1 Firmicutes bacterium HGW-Firmicutes-10
ATCCGGTGGTTGAAAACCATGATCAATATATATTTGAGCTTGATGAGATTCTGAGGTTATTGAACATGAAAGGGTTTCACTGTCAGTTGATCGAATCATCGGATTATGATGATTTGTATGCAAATGAAAAGTGGATGATCAAAGCGATAAAGGAGAGGGAATTATGATTGCAATTATCGGAGCAATGCAACAGGAAGTCGATCAGCTGTTAGCATTATGTAAGCACGTGGAAAAACGTGTCATACACGGGTCTCATTTTTATTTAGGAAAACTGTCTTCGGTCGATGTCGTCGTTGCTTTGAGTGGTGTCGCAAAAGTGGCGGCATCGATGACAACGACGTGTCTTTTAGAAAATTTTGATATCAAAGGCGTCATCAATATCGGTACTGCCGGAGGATTGAAAAGTGAGCAGGAAGTACTGGATGTAGTCGTTTCGACGGAAGTGGCACATCATGATGTGGATATCACGGCATTTGGAATCAAACGCGGTTTTGGTGAGAGGTTCAGTTATAAAGCTGATCCCGGATATGTGGAAGTCATTTCTAAAATGGTCAATGATAATGAGCATCGTGTATGGATCGGTCCTATGGTTTCCGGTGATCAGTTCATTCACCGAAAAGAGCAGGTGGATCAAATACTGACTGATTTTCCTGATGCAAACTGTGTAGAGATGGAAGCTGCGGCGATTGCCCAAGTTTGCGATCACTACAAGATACCATTTGTTGTCATACGTTCTCTCAGTGATATTGCCGTACGGGATGATAACCATCTCTCATTTGAAGAGTATTTGAGCGTTGCGGCAAAGCGAAGCGCTCAATGGGTATATGAAGCGATCGAAGAAATCGCTGCACATGCATGAATTTCGATTGGCAACAATTGACCCGCCTGCAATATTGGCTCGAACTAAAAGAGCAACTGGCAGACATCGGTCCGTTGCTGCCTTTTTTGTTGGCGTTTCTTGAGTCTTTCTTTCCTTTTTTACCGCTTTTTGCCATCGTTGTTTTCAATGTGACGGTTTACGGGAATATCCTCGGGTTTTTGACATCGGCTGTCGGCAATATCTTAGGATCTTATGCCGTATTTCTCTTTTTTCGTATTTATGTAAGACCTTCTGTTGAGAAATATGCATATAAGCATCCAAGGATCAGCCGTTCACTGACTTGGGTGTCAAAACAAAGACCTTCGGTCATCTTTTATTTATCAGCATTGCCATTTACCCCAAGTTCATTGCTTAACACATTTTTCGGTTGTTCGCGGTTTTCTAAGCGCTCATATATGTTGGCTATTGCCGGAGGGAAGTTGATCATGATTGCGATGATGTCATTTTTCGGATACTCCGTTTTGGAAATCAGTGAAAATCCGGTATTTATCGTAGTATCGATCATTGGATTGCTGATCGTTTATGTACTGGCTAAACGGGCTAAAAAATCCAGTGGGATCGATCAGTTATAAAAAAAAGCAATCATGCGATTGCTATTGTAAACCTTTCCAGATTCCATTCTCGATCATCCAGCTTTTTACATCGTCCTTGCCAATCGGGTTGTTTACACCCCATTGAATCACAGGACCGATCACCATCTGACCTTCGATAACTTCAATGGCAACAAACGCCGGATAAGCAGTAAAACCCCATAATTGTTTGAGTCTTGCCGGTGAAATATCTTTTCTGGCATAGGTCATATCGACAAACGTGATTTCGGGGAACTCCCCGGTTTTAATTTCATTGGCCAACGGACGCAAAGCGGTGTCATTGATGAATGTACAGTCCGTCGATCCGTCGCAAAACCAGAGATAGTATTTTCCGTCTTCTAAAAGATATTCATCAAGATCGCCGTAAGGAACGGATACACTGCGGGCATAGTCGATCAGTACAAGCGGTGCAGCGAGAGGTTTGAAGTAATTGTAAGCATAAAGGATCATGGCGCTTAAAACGATGCTGATGGCTGCAACGATCAAATATTTCTCTTTCATAACCGACCTCCTGTGCAAAAATGATAATATCATGTTTATCGAAGCAATGCAAACTACGAAAAACTCTGTCAATGACCTTCGGTTCTGATATAATATTGACTACGGGGTGATGGTGTGAAAGAAAGAATGTCCTCATTGCTGTTTACAATTCTACTGGGGTTTTTCCTGATGCTTTTGATTATCGTCAATATCTTCGTATTTATCAGCGGACCTGCCCGCAAAATTGAAGCCGACAACAGAAAACTGTTTCAGCAGGTCGTTGAATCTTACGCATTGACAGATGCAGCCTTTGTAAACAGGCATGTCCATGATCGCATCACCTATGTGGCCTACGTCGGTTCAAATAAAGAAAAACTGATTTTTTATGATACTGACGGCGTCGTATTCTTACTAATTGACACCCCGGCACGTCCGCAGTCTTTAGATGATTTGCTTACAAGCGGATTGATTGGTGAAAGCGACATCACATATGGATACTTTAAGTCGCCGGTATTTGTGATCGATACCGACGACCGTTTACAATATATGGATGTTTTCGGAAAGACTGTGTTCTTTTTGAAGAAAGGGGAGTAACCATGTGGTGGAAAGAAACTTACGTCAACCGGCGTAACTGGATATTGCAGAATTTTACGGAGATCAGTGTTTCTCCGGAAGAAGGCATGCTTTTACTGATGCTTGATTACATGATTGAGCAAAAAATGGTCGTTGATATCAAGACATTGGCCACTGCGATCAACAGTGATGTAACGCATGTCGATCAGTGGCTGAGCACATTGATATCCCGAGGTTATTTGACCGTGAAAACATCATCACGCAAAGTAGAATTCGATTTGGATGGTCTTTTTGAAAGTGTTGGAAAGAAGTCGGTGACTATCAACAGCGATGTGTTTGACGTAGTGGAAAACGAGTTTGGACGACCGTTATCTCAAAAAGAGTTAACGCTTCTAAATCAGTGGTCAAGACACTATCCGGATAAATTAATCACCTATGCATTAAGAGAGGCGAGCATCATGGGGAAACTGTCAATGGCATATATTGATAAAATTCTCGAAGGCTGGAAGCAAAAAGGGGTTACGGTAGAAAAACTGGAAGAGAGCGATCATGCGGACAACGGATGAAATCTTGGATATTCTAGAAGAGATGTTTCCTGAAGCAGAATGTGAGTTGGTTTATGACAGCTTATATCAACTCATCATTGCGGTGATATTGTCAGCTCAGGCCACGGATGTTTCCGTCAATAAAGTCACTCCGGCTTTGTTTCAGCGTTATCCGAATGTGAATTCTTTGGCTGTCGGAGATATCAAAGATATCGAGGATACGATCAAAAATATCGGTTTATACCGTAATAAATCCCGAATGATAAAAGAAATGGCACAAATATGCGTCGAACGCTACAATGGAAATGTTCCATCAAAAAGAAAAGATCTTCAGTCTCTTCCGGGTGTAGGGAGAAAGACGGCCAATGTGGTTTTGTCGGTCTGGTTTGATGTGCCTGCCATCGCTGTCGATACCCATGTCGAGCGAATTAGCAAACGATTGTATCTGGCGAAGCCGGATGACTCGGTGCTGAAAGTCGAAGAGAAGCTGCGTCGGAAAATCAGAAGGAACCGCTGGAATCGTGCGCATCACTTATTCATATTTTTCGGAAGATATTTTTGCAAAGCAAAAGCACCGATGTGTGACATGTGCCCATTTAAGGATCACTGTCGATATTTCAAAGAAAAACGAGCGTAGTTGCTCGTTTTTATTGTAATCGTATCGTGATGTTGTTATTTAATGACAGTTTCTGATTCGTTACGACGATGCCGCTGACCACAACTTCTTTTACTGTGGCGGTATTCGGTGCATCTGCGGGTTCAAAGGTCACATTGAAGAAACGGTAATCCGTCCATAATGTCTGAACGAACATTTTAGTTTGTCCGATGATCGGTTCGAAACTGACGATTTTGTCATAATAGGTCGTTTCAAAAGTGATTTTCTTAAGATCTGAGAACTTCATCGATTCACCTTCAACTGCGGGTTTCAATTCAGTAATGATCCCGATTTGCGATTTAAGCAAAGGATCAATCATTTTCAATGTCGGGGTCTTAAGGTTATAAGAGGTGACCCAATTGGTAAATGTCGCAAGCAGTCCGCCGGTAAATTTCGGGACAGTGATGTTTGCGTCACCGGCATTGACGGTTTTGCAGATTTGATTGCTGCGGATATCCGTAGCTGATTCAAATGCGTAGAAACCGCAGACATTCAGCGTCGTTTCGCCGCCGGCAGGAATTTCCACATCAACAGTAATGACGTTTTGATCGCTCATGGTGAGCTTTGGTGTGCCTCCGTTGACACTGATGCTGCTAAAGTAGCGTACAGGTCCATAGATCCAGGAAGGATGATACAATCGGGTACCAGTCGCTCTGATGATTTCAGTGCCGGTATCCAATTCCATTTGAAGGGTCGAAGAAGCCATCACCAGATCTTCCGGAATGGGATAGCTGGACAGTGTTGTTGATATCGTACGAACATTCGGATTTGCTGAACTCATGGTCACCGTCACATCTGTCAAGTTTGACAATGTCGGCGGAGTCAGCGGATTCAATGTTGCGAACTCTTTCTTTATTAACCCGGAAGTGATCAATGACGAATTCATACCGTCAATCGGTGCCGCATACGGATAAACACCGAGTACATGGTTGATTTCGGTAATACCGGCCGGACGCGGGATGGCCGGGAAGCTGGTTGCCAGTTTTTCCTGATGATTCAACAACATCCGGTTGATCAGACCCGCAGTATTCAGACGGTACAGATCATTGCTCATATAAGTGCCTTGTCCGGCGACGGCTTTGTCGAAACCGACCCACGCGACATTGATGTATCGGGATGTTCCTGAAACGATCCAGGTATCCTTGGCAGCTCCTTCCGGAATGCCATATTGCAATCCTTCCGAACCCCAGTCGGAGGTTCCTGATTTTGCATATACCGGATAACTTCTGTTAAGCAGTTTGATTTGATTTCCAAAAGGACCGGAAACCGTGTATTCCATCATATAAGTTGTCAGATAAGCGGCTTCTACGGAAAGGATCCTGACCGAAGCAAAGGTCGGGATGATAGGTGCTTCGCCATTGCGGAATTCGATTCGGCTGACGGTATGCGGTTTTGTATAAACACCGCCATTAAGCAACATCCCGTAAGCACCGATCATTTCCAATGGTGTAACTGTAAATGTGGAACCGCCGATTGCATAACCCAAGTCAAATCCGTTGTTTCCACGGAAAACCTTTGAGAATCCCAGTGACTGCAAGTATTCGACGACTTTGGCACTGCCTATACTGTTTACAACGGCTTGAAGAGTCTTAATGGCCGGGATATTCAAGGAACGCGACAGAGCTTCCATCATACGAACTTCACCGTCATATCTGCGGCTGTAATTTCTTACGACTTTGTCGGTACCGCCCCACATAATGGGTTCATCCAGTATCACATGACCGGTCGAGTATCCCAGATATTCGAATGCCAAAGCATAGTCCAGAAGCGGTTTGACGGATGATCCCGGATTATGGAATGAACTGATTGCACGATTATACAAGCGCTCGCCCTGATAAAAACGTCCGCCTCCGATCGCAATGATTTCACCGGTTTTGACATCCATGGAAATGCCGGCTGTCTGTAGTAACGGGTGAGGGAATTTGATGTTGGTTTCTTCATTCTGAATGGCTTCCATCAGTTCCTGAGTGGAGCGATCCATATGGGTATAAATATTCATAGGAACGATCGCAGGGTCAAAACCTGTAAGTTCCTTGACTTCAGCGATCACGGCATCGATATATCCCTGATATTGAGAAGGGACACCTTGCAGATTGTCTCCTGCCAAAAGATCTTCAAGCTTTATCGATACGGCTGCATCAAATTCAGATTTGGTGATGTAACCGTGATAAAGCATGTAATAAAGCACATCATTGCGACGTTCAGTCGCTTTTTCAATATTTTTATAGGCCTGATAACGTCCGGGCGCATTGACCACACCAGCCAGATAAGCCGCTTCCCCCAGACTCAACTGTTCGATTTCTTTGCCAAAATAATACTGGGCAGCATTATAAATCCCATACGAAGAAGGGACACCATAATTAACTTTATTTACATAAAGCTCCAGTATACGTTTTTTGCTCAACTCATTTTCAAGTTGGATAGCCATGGAAATTTCCTGAACTTTACGTTCGATCGTAACATCCGCATTACTTTCTTCAGAGGCAAAGTAAGTGTTCTTTACCAACTGCATCGTAAACGTCGATCCGCCCTGAGCACCAAATCCGCTGCGTAAGTTTTCAATGATCGCCTTGGTGAATCGCGGTAAATCAAAACCGTTATGCGTAAAGAAACGGGAATCTTCGATGGCGACGAAAGCGTCTATCAATACTTGAGGCATTTGAGAATAGGAGATATTCTCTCTGACTTTTAGCCCGATATCCGCAATCAGTATGCCTTCACGGTCATAAATCTTCGTGGACTCAGGTGAAATGAAATCATTGACATCCAATGCCGGTGTATCTTTGAGCATTTCATTAATCAGTAATACAGCTGTCGAAGTTCCGGATATCCCAAAAACCACAATCATTGCGACGATGGCGGAAATCGTAGAAAGCAGTATTCTGCGTTTTGGTTTACGTGTACTATTTTTCTTCATTAAGAGTAACTCCTTTAGTTAAAATTTTATCCAATGCGGCCAGATAATCGACCGGAGGCGTTAACGAGTAAGGTATCAGAATGCCTTCTTTTTTGATCCAGGCATAAGGGATCGACTGCCGGTTTTGCTCTTTTAAGAACTGAATCAGTGACTCGATCATAACCAGATAGGTTTCATCTAGTGTGCTGAATCGGATCAAAAGAAATGCGGTGGCACCGTGACGATGCACGTTGATCAAATGATCAAGCTGATGTTTGTGCAGTTTAGCTAAAGAAAAGGAAGTTCTATTTACCGTTTCTTTGGCTTCAAAATCAATGGGTAAGCCTTTGTACACACCGTTGTAATCGGTCGTCGAGGCCTGCCGATAGTAAGCTTCAGTTATTTTCGCCTTGTTTCTTGCCGGATATGAAACGGCAACGACTTGAATCGGTGTCGGCTTTTTGAAAATGACGGCACGATCGACATCCAAATAAAAACTGTTTGTCTTGTTCAAATCATCTTCCAATGACATGCCGCGACGCGCTTTGCTTATGGCAGAATCCCTTTGAGGATCTTGCGTTCTTTTTTTGGTTGGGTAACCGATCATTGATATCACCTGTAATATTATAACGGATTTCACTTGATTTGACCATACTCGTTCTTTTCAGCGCATTCTCTTGCAATTTGGTGCGATTTTTGAGAAAATGACGTTGCGAGGTGATGGTATGCGTCTACAACTGAAACATAGTCCGAGATCGATACTGAATCAGCAGTTCAATGTTGATTTTAAAGGTTACTCGCCGATTGAAGTAGATCGGCTTTTAGATGAGATTATTCGTGATTATGAGGAGTTTGATAAAACCATTGAAACGCAGCAAGCGCTCGTATTGAAACTGCAACAGGAAAATGCGCGCATACAGTCGTTGGTTGTTGAATTACAAAGCAAAAGCAGTGTACAGACTTCTTCGGAAGGCTTGTCTCAGAGTGATGTGTTAAAACGACTGGCAAGACTGGAAGAACAGTTATACAAACAAAACAACGATTGACACCCGGGTAACCGCTGGGCAACCAGAGGAAAGTCCATGCTCGCACCGCCTGTGATGGCGGTAGTGTTTGTGCTAAATGAAACGATAAATTTAGGCAGAGCAATCTGACGGCCGATCAAATCCTAAAGCGAAAGCCATGGATGGCGTCTGTAAAAGTGCCACAGTGACGTAGTCTTTGGGGAAACCCAAAGAGTGGAACGAGGTAAACCCCGCAAGCGAGAAACCCAAAATTGGTAGGGGAATTCACAAAGACGAAACGAAGTCTGAGTGGGGCACGGCAACGTGCAGATAAATGGTTACCCCCTTGTAAAAGGGACAGAACATGGCTTACAGGGTGTCATTCATTTTTTGGAACTTCAATGTTCCATTTTTATTTTACATTCAATGCGTTACATGTTAGTATTTATTTGATACGAAAGAAGGTGGTTTTTTTATGAAAAACGTGGGTTTGCGCTTAAAGGAACAACGTGAGGAAGTTGGTTTTACGTTGGAAGAAATGAGTGCAAAAACCAAAATAACCATACCTCAATTACGTGCTTTGGAAGAAGGTGACTTGAATTTTTTCAAGGAAGATATATCTTATGTACCTTATTTTGTACGTTTTTATGCACAGGCACTTTATCTTGATTATGAAACGCTCAGAGTTGAAGTCGATAATGCCATCAAGGATTTGCATCATACACAAAAGCTGAAAGTCGTCGCACAAAACAGAGCGACCAAAGAAAACATTGAAAATCGAATCAAAGACAAGAAAATGGTTAATAATTCAACTGTACTGCGACCCGCAGGAAAACGGAAAGTCGATTACTCTCTTCTTTCGCTGCTGGTCTTTATCATTTTACTTTTGATTACGCTTATTGGGATATTTTTTGTTTATGTCTATCCGATGATCAATGAGTCAAATACAAACAACAACAATAACACGACGATCATCGGTTTACCGGAGAATCCCAATGATGTTGATAACAAACCCAATGAAGATGATGTTGACATACCGTTTGTTTCCACTTTGGAAGTCACAAAAGTCAGTGCTCAAGAATATGACTTGACCGGGTATGTTGATAATGAGGAAGTATTGATTACCGTTACCTTTGTCCGTGATGTTTGGATGAAGGTTTATATCGATGGTGTCGCGACCGAAAATCCAAAGTCAAAAATATATAAAAAGGATGAAGTGATGGAAATTCGTTTGCTTGCCAAAGACGAATTAGATGTCATGTTGCATTTTGGTAATTTAAAAGGCAACATTGTTTCAATCAATGGTGAAGAAATCGGTTGGGATGCTTCCATAGCTAATTGGCTTCGCGGAATCAAAATCAGCTTCCGCTTCAAAGGAGTGTGAATATGAACTTACCTAACAAATTATCGATCGTCCGAATGATTCTTGTACCCGTGATCGTATTGGTCATGATATTTCCGTATGCACAGTTTGATATTGCTATACCGCTTTACAATGTAGAATTTGTTACGATCTCTTTATTGAACATCATTGTCCTCATCTTGTTTGCCATTGCCTCGGCAACAGACTTCATCGACGGTTATATTGCCAGAAAATACAACCTGATCACATCTTTTGGCAAGTTTATCGATCCGATCGCTGACAAAATGCTGGTGAACACCATGTTTATTATGTTTGTTTTCCAGGGAATCGTCCCGGTGGTCGCAGTCTTGATCATGATATGGCGAGATACCATCGTTGACGGAATCCGCATGGTTTCTTCAGGAAAAGGTGTTGTCGTTGCTGCCGGTTATCTTGGCAAGATAAAAACGGTTTCGCAAATGTTTACGATCATATTTATATTGCTAAACAATTTACCGTTTGAAATATATCACTTGCCGATCACGGATTTCATGTTGTGGTTCTCAGTGAGTATTTCGGTTTTGAGCGGTTTGTCTTATTTTATGCAAAGCCGTTCGGTATTGTTTGAGAGTATGTAATGCAACAGCTGCTCAATGACCTCAAAAGCAAAAACTGGCGTCTAGCCAGCTGCGAATCGGTCACCGGAGGTGATTTTGCCTCATTGATTACCGATTTAAGCGGTGCCAGTGAAGTTTACATCGGCGGATACATCGTTTATTCCGATATATCAAAACAGCTTCTGACATTCGTAAATGAAGAAATGCTGAGAAAACACGGTGCTGTCAGTCCTGAAGTTGTCAGAAGCATGGCCATTTGGACGAAGGATTACTTGAAAAGTGATATTGCGATTGCATTCAGCGGTAATGCCGGACCAGGTGCATCTTCTGATCAACCGGTAGGCCGGGTCTTTACAGCCATTGCCCTCAACCAAGAGTGTTTTGTTTATCAGGATGACTTTAGCGGCAGTCGCAAAGAAATCAAAAAGCAGATCGTCGATAGCGGTATACAAAGATTATCAAAACTGATTCAAAAGGAAAATATGCGTTGAACGCAAATAGGATAGAGGAGGCTTGACCAATGGAAAATAGTAAAAGAGATCAATTACTGGATGATGCAATTAAACAAATAGAAAAGCAGTACGGAAAAGGATCCATCATGCGTTTGGGCGATCGGGCACATGTCGAAGTGGATGCGATCAGCAGTGGTTCGCTGGCAA
>PHAF01000067.1 GCA_002841605.1 Firmicutes bacterium HGW-Firmicutes-10
TTGAATGGCTTCGCTCACAGCCTGTCACATTTTACGATCGTTACAATCCTGAAAATGACGTTCAGGAAATGTTCCGCAAAGCTTTTACTTCGGATGTCTTTGTGACATCGACCAATGCGGTCACCATGGAAGGTGAACTGCTCAATGTCGATGCCGGAGGCAACCGGGTCGCTGCGATGATTTTTGGGCCCAAGAAAGTACTGGTCATTGCCGGTGTAAACAAGTTAGTTAAAAACATGGCGGAAGCAGAACAGATGATCAAGCGTACTGCACGTCCGATGAACAATGAACGTTTAAACACCAACAACCCATGCCGTTTGGTGGGTGAATGTACGGAGTGTATCAGTGAAAGCCGGATTTGTTCCGTATTTGTACGGATGGCCCGTTCTCAAGTAAGAGATCGAATCTGCGTCATCCTGGTCAACGAAAATCTCGGATATTAAAAATAAGCCCAAGCAATTGGGCTTATAATCTGTTCTTTTTCTGATTGATGAACTTCTCAGGATCTTTCACTTTTATGTCAACGATATGACCGCAATGCGTACATACGGTTGCAATAACGGATGAACCCATCGAAAATATCTTCCCTTTGGGCATCAAGGTTGCATTGCCTGAGAAGACTCCTTCGCCTAACTCAGTGCTGTTACACTTCGGACAAATCCGATTGTGATCAAACATGATTTTCAACCTTGTCTAGCTTAAGCAACATGACGATCTCACCTTCCTCGATTTTACCGGTCGGCAACCAGCCAAACTTGCGATACAAAGCATCAGCGATGTGATTTTCGGGTTCATAAGATAAATAGACTTCCGTTGCTCCCATTTCTTTGAACTTTTCTAGGGCTAGTTGTACGGCTTTGGTTCCGATACCAAAATTTTGAAAAGCTTCGTCGATCATAAAGCGCCACAACCAGAATTCCTGATCTTCTTTGTTGTGACCAAGCATAACAAAGCCGACCATCTTGTCATCTTGATAGATGCCGTAGGGAAATGCGGAGCCATAATGAATATAGGCTTGGGCGATGGAATATACATTGGTCGCAACGAATGTTTTTTGATTTTCACTGACATTTAACCGGATGCAATCTCTAAAATTGCTTTCATTGATTTCTTTTAATTGAATCATGGATTAACCTCTTTTTCTACCAATATTATCCTGATTTCTTCTAAGGTTTTCAACCTTTTTTGGATGATTGTGCTATAATAAAATCGAATTTGGGGGCTAAGATTATGAAGAGGTTAAAGAATGTTTTCGTAAAAGTTTTCATGGCAGGCATAGTGGTACTTTTGCTTGCTTTTTCTATGCTTTCACCCGACGCCCATCCCCAACGTTATCGCAATTTTATGTATGTACGTTCTGAAGTTGCGGTGATCGATCGGGCTTTATGCAGGATCAATCATCCGAATGATTCTCCGCTGCTTGCGCAACCGTTGATCCATCGACAATGGCTGAATCGTCAGGTATTGAGAAATCCCGGACTGATTTTAAGCGTTTATCGGGAAATGGTGGAAGAAGAACAGCAGTTGAGGGATTCGTTGTTAAATAAGCCGCGTGTGATCGATCCGACAAAACCTATGGTGGCCTTGACTTTTGATGATGGTCCACGTCCATCAACTGAGAAAGTATATGCATCACTTAAAAAGCACAACGTCGTGGCTACGTTTTTTGTGATCGGCATGTATGTCAGCGGTAGAAGTGAACTGTTAAAACGATTGGTGGAGCAGGGCAATGAGATCGGCAATCACTCGTGGTCTCATTTGAACTTTCGGGAAATTTCGCATGAAGAAGTCGTTTCACAAATCGTACGGACGGATGCGGCTATTGAGCGTGCCGTCGGGGTAAAACCCAGATTCGTCCGACCACCCATGGGACTGTTTGATTACAATGTCCGACAGGCAGTCGGTAATCGTCAGATTGCGATGTGGAGCATCGATACTTTGGATTGGAAACATAAGAATTGGGAAAAAACCATGGATGCGATCGTGGGTAAAGTCAAAGACGGAGATATCATCTTGATTCATGATTTGGTGGATTCAACCGCAGATAACATCGAAGAACTGATCATTTATCTCAAAGAAGAGGGATATCAGCTCGTCACGATGAGCGAATTGGTCAAGTATCGCAATGTCCAAGATAAAGTGATCAGATTTGCCAGACCTTAATTTCAGCCGGATGACATCATCCGGTTTTATTCAGCCATTTCGTGTAGTTTTCATTTGGGACACTTGAAACATCCGCTCAAATACCGTAATCTATAGATAGATGTTTTCTTGTGGAGGAGCTATGAAAAAAAGCGGTATTGCCCGATTATTTGCGTTTATGCAAATACTGTATGATTTGACGGATGAAGAAAACCCGAAGACCCGCGAGGAAATCGAGGAGTTGCTTAAAAAAAGCGATATAGAAATGAATCGTAAGACGTTTTATACGTATATCGAAGAACTGAAAGCTGCCGGAATCGATGTGGCATCGAAAAAAACAGATAAATATTATTACTATATCAATCGTCGTCAGTTTGATTTTGCGGAAACGAAGTTACTGATTGATGCCGTTCAGTCGGCACGTTTTATCACCAAAGAAAAAAGTGAGGAACTGATCAAAAAAATCGGGAAACTGATGAGTCTGTATCAGGCGGCGGACTTAAAGCGTAAATTATATATGAGTGAGCGCAGTAAAACGGTCAATAAGAACATATATAAGAATGTGGATGAGATTCACGATGCAATCATCAAAAACCGGAAGATATCGTTTCGATACTTTGATTACACATTGGATGTCAATCATGCCAAGAAAAAGCAGTATCGCAAGCAAGGCAAGGAATATGTCATCTCTCCTTATTCCCTGGTTTGGGCAGAGGATAACTATTATGTCATTTCGCATTATCCCGAGCATACCGGACTGACCAATTTCAGGGTAGACCGTATGGATATGATTCAAGTGACCAATCAGCAAAGAGAAACCTTGGCTTTTGCTACGGGTAAAGACAACTTCTCAATCTCGCGTTACAGTCAGAACATTTTCTCAATGTTCTCCGGGGATGTGCAGTGGATCAGTTTAAAGTTTGACAATGATTTATTGAATACGGCGATCGATCGTTTCGGGCATCATGCCCAAATGAAACGAAATGATGATCATAGCTTTATTGCTGATGTCGAAGTGCAGGTGTCACCGACCTTCTTTGCCTGGTTGTTTCAATTTGGCAAGAAAGTACGCATTCTCACACCGGCAACAGCGGTGAAGCAGTACACAGAATATTGTGAGGCGGTTTTACAGCAATACCGCCAGTAGGAGGAAACTATGCCGATGAGCAAGGAAGATGTGATGTGGGACTTGATGGACGATGGATTGGAAGATACCGACATCGCTCAAAATGACCGCTTGGAAGATATGCTGGACATGATCGAAGATCATTGTCTGGCAGCTTGTCTGGATGAGGGGCGCAGCTATACGACTGTTTCATCCGTAAAAGCAATGTTACAACTGGATGATTCTCATTGGGAAGAGTTTATGGACATGTTACGGACGATGCGCGTATTAGGCGCAAAAGTTACGGTATTAGAACTGGATGATGAAGATGAGCTGTTGATTAATTGGGGTGTTCTGCATTGAGAAAACTGACAGTCCTGGTTTTGGTTGTTTTGTTGTTTGGCTGTGCGCCGATTACGGAGCAGACGGGTACTCGAACGGTGGTAACGTTGGATCGTTGCATCGATGGGGATACAGCCTGGTTTTATCCGATTGGCAAGGCTCGCTTTCTATACATCGACACGCCGGAAATTTATCCTGAAATGCAGCCATATGGTCAAGAGGCCGCAGATTACACGTGTGAGAGGTTGAGTGATGGTAAGGTCATTCAAATCGAATATGACGGACAACGCGAAGACAATTATGGCAGGCAGCTGGTATGGGTTTGGGTCGATGGTGGTTTGCTTCAAGAAGAACTGGCAAAATTGGGATATGTCAAAAGATTGTATGATTACGGGGATTATCGCTATGAAAAAAGAGTCGATGATGCCATCAGGGATGCAAAAAAGAACAAAGCCGGAATCTATCAGTGATTCCGGCTTTTTTTAGTCTTCGTATTCTTCTTCATCAAAGCTAGGCAAGACCGTCAGTATGACTTTCTCAATTCGCTTTTCCGTTACTTGTGCGATTTTGAAGTGCAGATTTCTAAATTGGACTTCGCTTACATCATCGGCTTCCGGGATTTTTCCGATAAGACTGATGATAAAGCCGCTAAGCGTTTCATATTCATCGATCGGGAAGCCCACTTCAAAGCGTTCTTCCAGCTCATCAAGATTCATCATACCACTGACCTCATAGGTGTCATCGGTAAGCTTTTTGAAATCAATCAGTTCTTCATCATACTCATCGAATATATTACCGACGATTTCTTCAATCAAGTCTTCAATCGTCACGATTCCGGCGGTACCGCCATATTCATCGATAACCACGGCGATATGCGTTTTGGATAACTGTAAATCCACAAACAATTCGTCGATTTTCTTGGATGTCGGAACGAAGTATGGTTTACGGATGTTTTCTCTTAAAGAGAAACTCTCGACGGTCTCTGCATTGATCAGCGGAATCAAGTCTTTGACATGCAAGATACCGATGATATCATCGATGTTATCCTCAAAGACCGGGATACGGGTAAATTTCTCCTGATGGATCATTTCAACGATTTCACTCAACGATGCGGATACCGGTAAACTGAACAGTTCCATGCGGTGAGTCATGATGTCTTCGGCTTCTTTGTTATTGAATTCAAAGATGTTATTAATCATCATTTTCTCGCGCTGCTGAATCGTGCCTTTTTCTTCGCCGACATCGACCATCATCCGGATTTCTTCTTCAGTGACATTCGCCTGAGCCGCATGGGGGTCAATACCAAACATACTGACAACCAGATTGGTCGAGAAGGTCAGAAATTTGACAAAAGGAGAGGCAATGGCAGATATGACCAATAAGGTGGAAACGACCGCAAAAGCCACGGGCTCTGCTTTGGTCATGGCAATGCGTTTTGGAACAAGTTCCCCAAACACCAAGGTAAAGTAAGACAAGATCAATGTAATCAGAAATACGGTTGCGACTCTGAGAATATTTTCCGGGATTTGAACATTGGTTTGCTTGATCAGTTCAACCAACGGTTCTGCGAAAGTACCGGCTGCAAAGGCACTAGCTAAAAAGCCGGCCAATGTGACACCGATTTGAATGGTTGCCAGAAAACGGCTGGGTTCTCCCAACAGTTTGAGCAGTTGACGGGCCTTTTTATGGCCATCTTCCGCCATGACTTTGATTTTGTTGTCATTGAGCGATATCAGAGCAATTTCGGATGCTGCGAAAAATGCGTTCATTGATACCAACAGTAGTAAAAATACGATTTCCATTAGTGTTTTCCCTGCCTTTGAGTGAATGAGAAAAAGGGCAGTCGATGCCCATGATTCATTCTTGGATGTTTGTTTTTGATATGGTACTCGGAATTAACGGTGAAGAAAAAGGCGTTGTTTGTTTTTCTTGCTCTATCCGCGTCCCCGGGGTCATCATTCATAGTTGCTTTTACCTCTTTGTACGATGTCTCGTTTTTAACAGTCAAATTATAACATAGTTTTTGAGAATTGCCAAAAAAGTGAAAGAAATGAATAAATTCATGAAAAAACCGTCATTGGACGGTTATTACTTCAGTTTTTCAGCAATCATCAAGAGTCTTTTCGTTTGATATTCGATGGCACCTCGAACATCCTCAACCATCTCTCCTTGTTGATTGACGCTGACGCTGGTTCCGTAAGGATTGCCTCCGGCCGTGAAGAGAGATGCATCCGTATAACCCGGAGCAACGACGATCGCACCCCAATGATACATCGTAGTATAAAGCGATAAGATCGTCGCTTCTTGTCCACCGTGGGGATTTTGAGCAGAAGTCATGGCACTGACTGCTTTGTTGGCCAGTTTGCCCTTTGACCAAAGGCCGCCTTGAACGTCCAAGAACTGCTTCATTTGAGCGGGTAAGTTGCCAAAGCGGGTCGGGGCACTGAAGAGAATGGCGTCCGCCCAGTCAAGATCGGCCGATGATGCCGTGGGAATATCTTTGGTTGCTTCTTGAACGGCTTTCCAGCCCGGCTGAGAATCGATGACCGACTGAGGCGCTAATTCCTGTACCTTTAACAGGCGTACCTCGGCACCGGCTTTTTCGGCGGCTTCCTTCGCCCATTGGGACATGGTCAGGTTCGTTCCATAAGTGCTGTAATATACGATGGCTAGTTTTGTTGACATGTGTGTCCTCCTATATACTTACAAATAGTAAGTAACTAACAAAAGTATATTAAAAGTGACGATGATTGTCACTTCATTTGCTCATGATTATTTTGTAAAAGTTCAAGGATCTTTTTTTGCTGTACTTTCAGGGAATTGATTTCAGTTCGCAATTCTTCTAGAAGCACGATGGACTGCTGATCGACGATGTAATCATTTTCGATGCGTAGGCTGTCCTTCACTTCCTGTCGGTTTTGAGACATCATGATGATCGGTGCCTGTAAAGCCGCAATACAAGACAATACAAGATTAAGCAGTATAAAAGGGTAGGGATCGAAAGGTTTTTTAATCAACACATAGGCATTGAGTGATATCCAGACAATAATGACGATGGTGAAAGTAATGATGAATCCCCAGCTGCCTACTTTTTCAGAAATCGTATCCGACAATTTCTGTCCGAATGTCAGCTGTTGATCATGAATGATATTGATACTTTTTCCTTCGGATTCCTTAATCAGTATTTCCGGGTTGATTTTTCCTTTTTTTGCCATATTATTTGCCGTGCCATTTGGTGGCCCATTCACCGATTTGATCCATGGCTGTTTTTAAATCGCGTCCTTTATCCGTGAGCTGATATTCAACGCGTATGGGGTGGGAGTCGCTTACAAGACGGTCGATCAATCCTTCATCTTCCAACTCTTTCAGTCGAAAGGTGAGCATGCGCGCGCTCAGCTGCGGGATGATTTGCTCAAGCTGTGAGAAGCGCAGATTGCTTTCCATCAGTGAATGAATGATCAGTCCGTTCCAACGTTTTCCGAGGATTTCAAATGCATGTTCGAATTTGGGGCAGAGTTTGATTTCAGTGCTCATAACATCACTTCCTTTGGGTATATTATATCATATAACTAACAAAAGGTAAGTGGTGTGAATCTGCATCAGGGATACAAATATGATAAAATAAGGTCAGGAGGGATTTCTATGAACTTATTTGATTTCTTACTTGAAAAAGCGGCTTCTTTGCCGAAAATGGCGATGGCGGTCGCAGTTGCTCAGGATGAAGATGTTTTGTCTGCGGTAAGCAAAGCTGTGGCTCACGGATTTGTGGATGCTGTCTTAATCGGCGATGAAGAGAAGATCATTCATATCGCCAAACAGCATGATTTTGATATTTCTACGATGCGGATTGTCAATGAAACAGATCCGACACTGGCATGTGCCAAAGCGGTTCAACTGGTGGCACAAGGGGAGTGTGGCTTACTGATGAAGGGTCTGGTGGATACATCCATCATCCTTAAAGCTGTGTTGAATAAAGAGGAAGGTTTGCGCACCGATCGCATTTTATCCCATGTCACCGTTGCACAAGTACCGGCAATCGATCGTTTCTTTTTGATCACGGATGCCGCTATGAATCTGTATCCGGATTTGATGGCGAAGAAGCAGATCATTGATAACGCGGTGCATGTTGCCCATGCATTGGGTATAGAAGTCCCGAAGGTCGCGGCAGTTTGTGCGGTGGAAAAAGTTAATCCGAAGATGCCGTGCACACTGGATGCCAAAGAACTTTCCGACATGGCCAAACGCGGAGAGATTTCCGGTTGTGAAGTGGATGGTCCGTTTGCTTTGGACAATGCGGTTTCTGTTTTGGCCGCGAAGCATAAAGGCATCACAACGCCCAATGCCGGAATGGCGGATGTATTGCTGGTTCCCAATATCGAAGCGGGTAATATGTTGTATAAGTCCGTTACCTTTTTTGCCGATGGTACGGCAGCCGGCATGATCGTTGGCGCAAAAGCACCGATCGTACTTACTTCTCGTGCGGATAGTGATATGAATAAGCTGGTATCCATCGCTTTAAGTGTGGTCGTGGCGGGTTTTGGCGGATAGAATCAAGAGATTTCTTCTTGATTTTGTGATACAATCGTTTTCGGTGATTATATGAAAGAAATTATTGAGTGTTACAAAGTAGATACCATCACATTGCAGCGCAATGACGGATTTTGGCTGAGTGAAGGCCGATTGATTTTGCGTTCAATCAATGTCGGTGAGTTGGTTGAGGATCGTTATCAGAGTCCGTTTGCGGAAGCCCGTTTTTCGCTTAGCGAAGAAGACACCCAGTCGATGATGCTTTTGTTGGATGCGGATCAGGACAGTCTTGCATATCGTTTGAAACAACATTTCGAAGGTGCAGCGGTATTGGATCGTTTCAAACGTTTCTGTGATGAAAACAAGCTTAAATACCATTATCAGTTTATAACCGGTTAACTATCGGACAAAAAAAGTGAGAAATTCTCACTTTTTTTGTCTACTTTGAGGATGGCCGGTAGAAGATATACTCATCCCCGATGGAATATTTGTCATATTCGGATTTCTTGTCGATTTTAATGGTTGCTTCAAAGTTACCTTCCATTCCTTCGATTTTGTAAGTAACCATAAAGTAGTAGTTTCCATTGATGACTTCCTTGTTTACGATCGTGCTTCTGGTTTCTTCGCCTTTATTTGAAGAACATCCGCCAACAAGGGTTAGCAGCAGGAAAAAAGCGATGAGTATGATTATTTTTCTCATATTGATTCCCTCTCATTTTGATAACTATAGCATGATACTTCTGTCATGTCGACTTTGTGATAATGTTAAAAAACTATACTTATTAGTCGAATATTCGTAAAAAATTGGTTTAGGAATCTCAAAAGAATCTGATATAATGAAAGTAATAAATGAGGTGATGCAATGGCTTATTTTAGTTATCGAGGCATCGACTATCACTACCAGGTTTTCGGTTTGGGGGAGCCCATCATATTCCTACACGGTATCGGCAACGATTTGTACCAACCGAAGATCCACCTTATGAATTTGCCGGGACATGTAATCATGCCGGATATCCGCGGTCATGGTCAGTCGGGTCACAATAATGATCCGATGAGTTATGGTCTTTTAGCTGAGGATTTGCGCCTTTTTGCCAAGCATTTGGGACTTAAGGATTTTATTTTAGGTGGTATCGACATGGGTGCGGGCATTGCATTGAACTTTACACTCAAACATCCCGGGATGGTCAAGAAACTTATTTTGGTACGTCCATCCGCCTTGGATATGCCCTGTGATCCATACATCCGGCAGATTTATGAGCGGTTGACGCTCTTTCTGAAATTGCATCACGGCATCGAGCATTTTAAACGTTCGGATGATTACAATGAACTATTCGATATCAGTCCGTATGCGGCGTATCATTTGTTGCGTCACTTTACCGATCCGGTAGCACAGCATTTTCCGGACAAGTTTCAACAAATGATCGATGATGTACCGATCAATTCGTTGGAAGATCTTAAGAAGATTCACTGTCCGGTATTGACCGTGGTTACCGATGGTGACATGGTCCACCCGGTGCATTACGGTGATCAGTTGAATGAACATATTCCTCATCATACCTTGGTAAAGATCACACCGAAACCGCAAAACGAGCGTAATCACTTGCGTGAACTGGAACATGCGATATATGATTTCTTGAATCCTATGAAATGATAAATCAAGTCTTTTAGAATCATAAGAACTTTTTGAATTGTTTGTGCATACAAAAACTGAAGACAAGTAGCTTTGCTGCTTGTTTTTAAAAGGAGGGAGCAATATGAAAATCACGTCACTGATGGATAATGAATGTAGCATTGAAGGGTTGATTAAGCAGCACGGTTTGTCTTTGCTCATTGAAACCAAGGGAAAGAAAATCCTGTTTGATACCGGAGCCGATGCGGGATTTATTTCAAATGCGAAAGCGTTGAATATCGATCTTTCGGATGTCGATATGTGCGTATTGTCACACGGTCATTATGATCATGGCGGTGGGATCAATTCTTTCTTAAAAATTAACGGGAAAAGTCTGGTG
>PHAF01000068.1 GCA_002841605.1 Firmicutes bacterium HGW-Firmicutes-10
CCGGAAATATCTTTGGCGTTTCGATGCCCCAGCTTGTAAAAATATCATGATTATGATCGTCATCATCGTGGTCATGGTCATCAAACTCCAGATCAAACGCACTTAAATCCTCGTCCCGGGGAATTTGTTGTCCATCCGCTTCGGAAAGGCCGAGCAGCTCAATGCCACTCAAGTCATCCCAGGGCGTGGTCACAATCGATGCCGTTTCATTTATTTCCCGTATTTTCGAAACAACCTTGCCTAACTCCTCATCATCGACGTTCTGGGTTCGACTTAAAAGAATGGTGCTGGCGTTTATGATCTGGTCACCATAAAACTCACTGAACAGCTCGGTGAATTCCTCATACATGGTCACATCGACGGCGGCAATCACCAGGTTAAGATGAATGTCATCATCCTCTTCCAGTTTCTTGACAATCTTGACGATTTCGGACAGTTTGCCGACCCCCGACGGTTCAATGATGATTCTTTCTGTTTCTTTCGATTTAATGATTTCTCGCAAAGTATTGGTAAAATCAATCACGGTAGAACAGCAGATACACCCGGCCTTGATTTCCTTTATTTCAATGTTGTATTTTTTTAGAAATGCCCCATCGATTGGAATTTCGCCAAACTCATTTTCAATCAGCGTTATTTTTTTTGAATACACATTTTCATCGATCAGCTTCTTTATTAATGTGGTTTTACCGGCACCAAAAAAACCAGAAAAAATATCAATTTGTATTGTCATACGATCACTTTCCTATCTGTTAATCATTGAACTAGTCATTTATAAACTCAATGACAACAATCTTGGTTAAATTGTTGTCATTGATCACTTGGATTTAATTCATTTTTATTGTTCTGTTGAATTTATTTTACTTCGACCTATTGTTTGGAAATTACTTTATCGACCAACGCCCGTATCGTCTGGAAGCTTCCACCATTGCTGCTGCATTTAGTAAATTACCATTGGGCGGGAACTCACAGCCAGAAGAAAGGATAAAGCCGGCATTGTGTTTTTTAAATAAATCCAGTTGCCTTTTTACATCTTCCAATACCTCATCGGCAGTAAATACGAGACCGGTTTCGGCGGGATCGGAATATCCGATGGTGATAATCTTATCACCCCAGGTTTTGGCATGTTCTTCCCAATCTTTGGCACCATGGGCCGGGTGAGCAACCGAGATCGCCACCGGATCAGACCACTTGATCACTTCTTCAAAATAAACACCACCACCGCAATTGTGGATGGCCACTGCTGAACCGGCCGCTCGAATCGCATCGGCAAGACGTTTTAGATATGGGCCTTCGAATTTTTCCCAGGTTGTGTTTCTCAAAACAGTTCCTGATGAATACAGGGGATCTATAACAATGGAATGGGCCCCCGCTTCAATCTGAGCAACAGCATACTCAATAAGAACATCGGTGATAACATCAACTGCCCCCAGAACTTCTTCCGGGTGTTTGATCAGATCCACAAACAGCTCCTTATGACCTCTAATTTGCGACAAAACCCCCAGCGGGCCATAGACAAATCCGAAGATGGCAACTTCATTGCCTTTTGCTTCTGATAAACCTCTGACCGTATCGACAACCTGCTTCATCCGTGTGGTCTCTCTCGGGTTAATTTTTTTGATCTTGTCGTATTCCCCAGCTGTTTTTATATACTGGTTGTTAAAATCAGGATAGGCGGTACTGAATTTAGGAAAAATTAGTTCCTGGCCGAAGTCAGCCGCTTCAACAGAAAGGTCGACCAGCAGCAAAAAGGCATCCTGACCGATTAGTTCCTGGGCTGCCAGGAGACTTTGGGTCGCAATTTCGGCATCCTGAGACCATTTATCATAACGTGATCCGATCACCCGATAGGAAGCGCCGCAGACCAGGGGAATCGCCGGAATCCGGTCAACTTCTTTTCGTTGCAGAGTCAGAACAACGCGTTCCAGTGATGTTATTTCTTCATTTCTTTGTATCAATGACATAGATGATTTCCTCCAATTTAATCGTCTTTGCGTATTTTTGTGAATTTTTTCTTAGAGCTCATTTCCATATGCGGCAACAATGTTGTTCGCCAATTTTACCGCTTCGGCAGCATTCTCTGCATAGCCATCGGCACCAATCTTGTCAGCATAGGATTGGGAAACCGGACCACCACCGATTAAGACCTTATAGTCTTCTCTTATTTTTTCTTCGACTAAAATTTCGACGACCTCGTTCATACCTTCCATGGTCGTTGTCATTAATGTTGAAATGAAAATGAATTCAGCTTGTTCTTCTTTAGCTCGTTCCACAAAAGTAGTTGGAGAAACATCACGTCCCAGATCCACAATATCATAGCCGCCGGTTTCCAGCATAATCTTTACCAGATTCTTTCCGATATCGTGGGTATCCCCTTCAATTACGCCAATGACGGCTTTTCGTTTGGTTTCGTGTGAGTTAATCTTAATATGGGGTTTTAGGATATTTAGACCCGAATACATGGCGTCCGAGCACATTAATAATTCGGGTACAAAGTATTCTTCTTCATCAAATAATTTTCCTGCCTGATTCATCCCAACGGTCAGTCCATTGACGATAGCTTCATAGGCATCAATTCCTTCAGCGATCACCTGATTACTGAGTTCAATGGTTAAATCCTCATCCATGTCTACAATTGACGCTGCCAGTTTGTCGAATAATTCCTGTTTGTTTAAAGACATTTAATAATTTCCTCCTCGATTAACATACATCTCCTATATGTTTGGTAGGATTATTATATTAGATGCTTTTTCATTTGTCAATATTTTTTTACACTAAACTGATATGATTTCTTCTTTATGCAAAAAGACATGATTTGAAGCCTCTGCTTCAAATCATGTCTTTTTTTAAAATTTATTCTTGATGATTAAACACTATAGCGCACCGCTCTTGAATTTACGAAATAACAAACCAAAATAAGCCGAATCAGATGTAATACTCACAGTTACCTTTTTCGTGATAGCGTCTTACCAGTTCGGCCAAGGTAATGTTATCCACTACCTGATCAATGGCATCTTTGATTTCCTGCCAGACATCTGCGGTGACATGACGGTCTGCTTGCTCATAAACTCCCGCTTCATCACTCAAAATAACCGGTGACAACTCACCTTCTAGTAACCGTACAATCATCCCCACGGTATAATCTTCCGGGGGACTGGCCAACTGATAACCGCCCTGAGAACCACGAACGCTGCGAACAAAGCCAGCTCGTGAAATCTGGGTAATGATCTGTTCCAAATATTTTTCTGAAATCTCCTGGCGCTCAGCAATCCGCTTAATGGGAATGTATTCCCCGGTGTTGTTAATCGCCAGGTCCAGCATTAAACGCAAGGCATACCTGCCCTTAGTGGAAATTTTCATTACTGAAACAAGCCCGTTGACAGATAACGTTCACCAGTGTCTGGCAATAGAACCACAATCGTTTTGCCTTTATTTTCTGGTCGTTTTGCCAATTCGGTAGCTGCGTAGATTGCTGCCCCGGAAGAAATTCCCACCAACAGTCCTTCGCGCCGTCCTACTTCCTTGGATGTCAGGAAAGCATTTTCATTGCTGACCTTAATGACTTCATCATATATCGAGGTATTAAGGACTCCGGGAACAAACCCGGCACCAATTCCCTGGATTTTATGTGGTCCAGGATTTCCGCCTGATAACACGGGAGAAGCCTCCGGCTCAACAGCAACGATTTTTACCCCGGGCTTCTTTTCTTTTAAAACTTCACCGACCCCGGTAATGGTTCCGCCGGTTCCGATTCCGGAGACAAAGATGTCCACTTCTCCATCGGTATCATTCCAAATTTCCACCGCCGTGGTTGTTCTATGAATCTCAGGATTCGCCGGATTTTCAAATTGTTGCGGTACAAACGCATTCGGTGTGCTTTCCGCCAATTCCTGAGCCTTGGCAATGGCACCCTTCATTCCCAGTGCGCCGGGGGTTAAAACCAGTTCAGCCCCTAAAGCTGAAACCAGGTTACGGCGTTCAATACTCATGGTTTCGGGCATCATTAAGATTAAGCGGTACCCTTTTGCAGCGGCTACAAAAGCCAGACCAACACCGGTATTCCCACTGGTCGGTTCAATAATCACCGAATCTTGATTGATCAGACCAGCTTTTTCAGCCGCATCAATCATGGCAAAACCGATTCGATCTTTAACAGAGGATAAAGGGTTAAAATACTCAAGTTTTGCAATTACTTTCGCTTCCAGGTTCAGGTTTTTTTCATAATTTACCAGCTCTAGAAGAGGAGTGTTTCCAATTAAGTCGGTCAGATTTTTTGCAATTTTTGACATCGTGATACCTCATTTCTTATAACATTTCATATTATTTCTATATGAATTATTATATTGTCTATTCTTTTGCTTGTCAACTCTTTTTTTCTTTTTTTAACGCATTAGCTACTTTACTTAATACCCAAAGCAATCCTTAAAATTTGAAATCTTCATTTTATTACAAGTATTTCTATAGTATAATTAGGATATTAGCCTGGCGATTTCGATATGATCTCCTGGGTATTTTTTATGAACCGCTACAGTCATTACTGCATGATTCGGTTTAGAACGGAGATAACACGTGATATATTTGGATTACGCCGCCGATACCCCAGTGGATGCCCAGGTCCTGGATCTGTTTTGTCGTATCAGCCAGGACGCTTTCGGCAACGCCAACGGCGCACATCTTTTGGGCAAAAACGGGAAACAGCTCATTGAAAAAGCGACCATCAACATAAAGAATCAATTAAACTGCTTAAATATGGAAATCATCTATACCTCTGGCGCTACCGAAGCTAATAACCTGGCCATTAAGGGTGTGGCCAGAAATTATCGCGAAAATGGTCGGCACCTCATCTCAACCTGTTTGGAGCATGCTTCTGTCAGCGGTTGCCTCAAGCAGCTTCAATCGATCGGCTATGAAATTGATCTGGTAGCCATCAAAAAAGACGGCACCGTCGACCTTGATCATCTCAAAGAATTAATCCGGGTGGATACAATTCTGGTTTCGATCAACTATGTGGACAGTGAATTGGGGGGCTGTCAGCCAATTGAATCAATTTCGGCGATTGTTGCTGCTTATCCCAATTGTTTTTTTCATGTGGACGCCACTCAGGCTGTCGGGAAAATACCCGTTCATTTAGACCAGATCGATCTGGTTACCTTTTCACCCCACAAATTTTTCGGCCTGAATGGCATGGGCGTACTGCTAAAAAGCGACAGCCTGATCCTTGAACCACAGATCCATGGCGGCACCAGCACCAGTTATTATCGCAGCGGCACGCCTTTTACGGCAGGGGCCGGGGCAACAGCGCTGGCCCTTGAACTGTGCATGGCTGAACTGGAAGAACGGCTAGCCCAGGTTGCTTTAAAAAGCGCCTGGTTAAAAAAACAGTTATCTGCTTATCCGCTGGTTTCTTTCAACAGTACTGAGCATTCCATTCCCCACATTCTTAATCTCAGTGTCAAAGGCGTCAAGGCGCAAGCCTTTCAGGCTGCACTGAGTGATCAGGAAGTCTGCGTATCGACCAAATCAGCCTGTTCTACCGATAACACCCCCTCCCGCTCAGTTCTCGCGGTCACCGGAAGCCGGGATCTGGCCAGAACTTCCTGGCGGATCAGTCTCTGTCATTTAACTACTGACAGCGAATTGCAGGAGTTTATGGAAATATTTGATTTTTGTTATAAAAGTTTAACTAAAAAGTAGGAGTTATCATGGAACGTTATGAAGAAATAGAAAAAAGTTTAAAAAAGAAGTATCGCAGCAGTATCTGGTGCCGTTTTACCAGTGGCATCAATGAATATCAGCTGGTTAAGGAAGGGGATAAAATTGCGGTGTGCATCTCTGGAGGAAAAGACTCCATGCTGATGGCAAAGCTGTTTCAGGAACTGAAGAAACATAATAAATTCGAATTTGAATTGGTTTTTCTGGTAATGGATCCGGGCTATAACCCGATCAACCGGGAAATGATCAAAAAAAATCTGAAGCTGTTGAATATTGAAGCCACTATTTTCGAGTCTCAGATTTTTGATTCAGTGGCCGATATTGAAAAATCTCCCTGCTATCTCTGTGCCCGGATGCGTCGGGGCCATCTGTATCATCACGCCAAAGAATTGGGATGCAATAAAATCGCCCTGGGGCATCATTATGACGATGTCATCGAAACCATCCTGATGGGGATGCTTTACGGTGGCCAGATACAGACCATGATGCCCAAGCTAAAAAGCAGCAATTTTGAGAATATGGAATTAATTCGGCCGATGTATCTGATCCGCGAAGAGGCCATCATCAGTTGGAAATTACATAATGACCTGCAATTTATTCAGTGTGCCTGCCGATTTACCGAAAATTGTATGATTTCAGACAATGAAGGCGGAGCCTCCAAGCGCCAGGAAATGAAAACCCTGCTGAAAAAATTTCGCCAAACCAGCCCTTATATCGAAAGTAATATTTTCAAAAGCGTGGAAAACGTCAATCTCAATACCATTATTTCATATAAGCAAGACGGAATTAAACATCATTTTTTAGATGATTATGATAAAGACTCTCTAAATAAAACTAAAAAAATCTGAACGGAGAATTTTTAATGTTGAACCAATTTTCACGAACTGAATTATTACTTGGTAGGGATGCCATGGAAAAAATGGCGCAGGCAAGCGTTGCCATCTTTGGCATTGGCGGCGTCGGTAGTTATACTGCCGAAGCCCTTGCCCGCAGCGGCATTGGCTCATTTGATCTCATTGATGACGATAAGGTCTGTTTGACAAATATCAACCGCCAGCTGATCGCCACCCGAAAAACCGTGGGCCAAAACAAGGTCGAGGTGATGAAACAACGGATTCTGGATATCAATCCCAATGCTCAGGTCAATACACATCAATGCTTCTTTTTACCTGAAAACGCTGATAAATTTGACTTCTCTTCCTACTCATATGTGGTTGATGCCATCGATACCATTTCGGCCAAAATTGAGTTGGTGCTCCAAACTGAAAACACAAAAACACCCATCATCAGCTGTATGGGTGCTGGAAACAAATTAGATCCGACGCTTTTTAAGGTTGCCGATATCTACAAAACCAGTATGTGTCCGGTCGCCAAAATCATGCGAAAAGAACTCAAAAAACGAAGGATTAAGCATTTAAAAGTTGTGTTTTCAACGGAAGAACCGATTAAACAAATTGAAAACTTAGCCAATAGCTGTCAATCCAATTGTATTTGTCCACCGGGAACTGAACGAAAATGTACCGATCGACGATCCATTCCCGGCAGCATTTCCTTTGTTCCGTCGGTAGCGGGTCTGATTTTAGCTGGCGAAGTGATCAAGGATCTCGCTTTCCAAATTAATCACAGTGGCGAGGGGAAACTTCGTTAATAGCCTATGTTTCGGGGGTTTCACCCCCGAATTTATAACCAATCCCGTAAATAGTCATCACATACAACGGATTTTTGGGATCCTTTTCTATTTTTTGACGCAGGTTCTTAATATGGCTATCCACGGCCCGATCATACCCTTCAAATTCATCACCCAATGCTATTCTGATTAGATCCTCCCGGGTAAAAACCTTACTGGGATATTTTATTAACGCCGCCAGTAATTTATACTCATTTGGAGTAAGATTAATTTCCACCTGATTCTTTTTGATCATATGGCTTTCGAAATCAACTTCCAAATCACCACCATTGAAAGAAGCTTTATTATAAAGTGGCACCAGATCATCGCTTGATCTGCGCAGAACTGCTTCAATTCTGGCATATAGGGCTTTCAAGCTGAATGGTTTCGTAATATAATCATCGGCTCCAATATTTAGCCCTTTAAGCATGTCCGATTCCTCAATTTTTGCGGTAAGCATAATAATCGGTACCCGGGATTTTTTTCTGATCTGGATACAAATTTCTTCACCTGTCATATCAGGAAGCATCAGGTCTAAGACGATGAGCGCAATGTTTTCCTGTTCAAATAAATCGAGAGCTTGTTTGCCATTTTCCGCCGTAAACACGGCGAAGCCTTTACTTTCCAGAAAAGACTTTACCACCTCAATTATTTTAGGCTCATCATCAATAACAAGTACTTTTTTAAATTGATTGTTCATTATTACCAAACCTCTATACTTCCCAGGTGCTCAATTGAACGTCAACGACTTCTATAATCGCTAGTCCGAAATCTTCTTGTGACACTTTTCTCATTATACTACCAGTTAACTAATATGGATAGCATTAATCCCGCTTTTTTAGACTTAAACCTTCGACTTGGATCGTTGCCCCAATCAGATTTTTTTTAAGCATAAAATGCAGTGTCGTCGCTATCACCCTTGCATTTTTGCTGATATATAGGGTAACATCATTCTGTTGGAATATATCAAATGCGTCCAATCGATCTGGCTTTACAAGTGAAACTTCAGAAACTTCAAAAGTTGGACAACAACCACCGCCTGTAGAACTGATCGTAAGTGTTAAATTACTCTTTCTTTTTTTTCGCATGTAGTCTAAAACCGTATTATCTATTTTAACTTTAAATGATCTGTCCATCATTTTCACTCCCATTCCATTTTATTTTTCGGTAACTTGACAACAAAACGACTGCCTTCGTTTAAGTGACTCTCGGCCTCAACCATTCCCCCATGGGCTGTTACAATTGACTTAACAATGGCCAGACCAATTCCGGAACCACCGGTCATACGGTTTCTGGATTTGTCGGCGCGATAAAAGCGCTCAAAAACATAGGGGAGTTCATCTTCAGGGATCCCAATCCCATTATCACTGACACTTAATCGAACAAACTGCTTATCCTCAGAAATAAAAATCTTTATGATTCCATGCTCCGGCGTATATTTTACCGCATTAGAAACTAGATTAATGATAACCTGGCTGACTCTATTTTGGTCAGCATATGTGTCTGAACTTTCCCCATAAATCGATACGTTTAACTTCTTTTTATCGATTTCTGCGGCAAAGTTCCCCACTGCTTTTTCTGATAACTCATTCAGATTGATCTGTGTTTTATCAAGCTTTAAATTATCACTTTCAACTTTTGCCAAGTTCTCTAAATCCTGTATGATTTTACCAATGCGCAATATTTCATCATGGCAACTTTTCAAGCGTTCGTCTGTAGGTTCCCATACCCCTTCAATCATGGCCTCAATATGGGTTCCAATCGACGTAAGTGGGGTTCGTAATTCATGAGCTACGTCTGCCGTCAACTGTTTTCTTAATGACTCCTGTTTTCCCAATGAATCAGCTAAATGATTGACAGCAACAATGAGTTCATTTAATTCCCTGGTATTTGAAACTTCTGCGATTCGCACATCATAATCGCCATCAGAAATTTGTTTTGTGACAGTGACCGTATTTAAGATCGGGCTACTTAATCGTTTAGCCAGGATTGACCCGACGATAACTGAAAAAACAAGTGAGAAAATTCCAATTCCGATTAAAACTGTATTGAGTGCATTCAAAAATTGAAAATCATCCGCGCTTAAAAAGTATGGTCCAAAATAGCTGACCTGTGCGGTTCCAATGACCTTGCCATCTTTAGTAATTGAGATGGTCTTTGACATAAATTCACCATTCATTTGCGGGTATTTTGTGTTCATTCGATGTGAAATATCATCCATCACTGCTGTGCATAAGGACATATCGCAGGTCTCCGCATCCCAGATCGTCTGATCCTGCAAATCATAAACCTTGACAATATACCCGTCATAAAGGGCATACATACCGATGGTATGGACGAAATCTGCGTCCCAGGTTTTGGTGTCCATATCATATTGCTGACTCAGACTGTCTGTTATTTCCTGAGTTCTTTTCTCTTGCTGAATGGTAAGATAATTAGTAAATTCTTTTTCAATTAAAATGTTCGATAAAAAGCTGATCGAGGCCACAGTAAGTAACATAATCAGGGCAATGGTCAGCGATAATTTTGTTCTTAAGCTATGTTTCATAGCAATCTCCTAGTTCATAACTAATTACGAATTATTTATACTTTTCCTGACACATGGTATCCTTCTTCTTCAATTACAGTTTTAAAGCT
>PHAF01000069.1 GCA_002841605.1 Firmicutes bacterium HGW-Firmicutes-10
GCTGATAAAAGTTTTATTGCTATATATCGTGTTGCCCGGAGCATTGAGTGTCATCTTTTATGAAATTTTGAAAAAGATGAATAAAATCAAGGTTGGGGATTGTACGATCAAGGTCGATTGATGCACAAGTGTGCATCTTTTTTTTGTTTTTGAGGTTATAATGTAAGTGAATTCGGAGGGATGCTTATGAGTATGCTCGCTGCCTTTGCACTCCCCCATCCACCGATAGCACTTGAGAAAATCGGTCGGGGAGAAGAAAGAAACATCCAATCCACCATCGACGCTTATCATCGGATATCCAAAATCATTGCGGATATCAATCCGGACACCATTATCATCAGTTCACCACATGCTCCTTATTTGAGGGATGGTTTTTTCGTGGGTGCATCTGAAAAGGCGAAGGGTGATTTTTCACGTTTCGGTCATCCGGACATCGCTTCGACAATTGATTTAGATTCAGATTTTGCGAAAGAGCTTCGCGAATTGAACGATCGTGTCCGATTGTATGATAACAGTGAGTTAGGTGTTGACCATGGGGTCATGGTCCCCCTTGAGTTTATTCATCAACAAAGCACTTACCGTTGGGTCATTCTCGGCATATCGACCCTATCAACAGCAGAACATAAACAGCTTGGACGAGATATAGTGAGCGTCAGTGAGAGATCAGGGAAAAAGACCGTGTTTATTGCCAGCGGTGATTTATCTCATCGTTTAAAACATGATGGTCCTTATGGTTATATCAAAGAAGGTGCTATTTTTGATAAGAAAATCACCGATATATTGTCTTCAGGCAATTTTAATCTTTTGGATTCATTGGATGATTCGCTTTGTGAAAAAGCGGGAGAATGTGGATTACGAGGATTGCATGTATTAGCTGGTGTTTTGGAAGGAAAAACTTATGATTCTCATCTTCTATCGTATGAAGGACCTTTTGGGGTCGGATATGCGGTGGCGTCATTTATGCTGAAACAGAAGAATCCATATGTTGACTTGGCTCGCAGAACGATCGAACACTATGTCAAAAAAAGAGAGATGTTAAAGTTGGAAGATGTCGAGGACCCCAAACTGATTCAACCTTCTTCCGGTGTATTTGTTTCCATTCACAAACAAGGACGCTTGCGTGGTTGTATCGGTACGATTGAACCCATACGAAAAAATCTGGCATTGGAAATCATATTCAATGCGGTCTCAGCATGTTCAAGAGATCCGAGATTTTATCCTGTGTCACAACCTGAACTTAAAGATCTGGATATTTCTGTTGATATCTTGACCAAGCCTGAGAAAATTTCTGATAAACAAAAGTTGGATGTCCAACGTTTTGGTGTCATTGTGGTATCGGGTACAAGAAGAGGGTTGCTATTGCCTGATTTGGAGGGAATCGATTCAGTTGAACAACAGATTTCTATTGCCCGTCGTAAAGCAGGTATTGAAAGTGATGAAGCGGTTGAGTTGTATCGATTTGAGGTGGTCAGACATCATGATTGAATGTGAACTCTGTTTTCATCGATGCAAGCTCGTGGAGGGTCAAACAGGCTTTTGTCGGGCTAGAAGAAATGTCGACGGAAAGATCATCTCGCTAAACTATGGCAGAGTAACTTCGATTGCCTTGGATCCAATCGAGAAAAAGCCGCTAAAATACTTTCTTCCGGGAAGTAAAATTCTATCATTGGGAGGATTCGGTTGTAATTTGCGCTGTCCTTTTTGTCAAAACTATTCGATCTCCATGGCAAATGACAAGGTGTTTACCCGTCAGCTGTCAGTCAGTGATGCGGTCGAATTAGCAAAATCTCTGAAGAATGATGGAAATATCGGAATAGCTTATACATACAATGAACCATTGATTAATTACGAGTATGTTTTGGATTGTTCTATTGAGGTCAAGAATTCTCAAATGATCAATGTTTTAGTCACCAATGGGATAATTGAGGAAGAACCATTAAAAAAACTGTTACCACTCATCGACGCCTACAATATTGACTTAAAAGGTTTTAGTCAGACATTCTACGATAAAATAAGTGGTGATCTTGAATCTGTGAAGCGGACGATCATGATTACTTCGAAAGTTGCGCATGTGGAAATCACATTTCTGGCAATTGAAGGGGAAAACGACTCGGATGAGGAGATGGAACAGATGGCAAGGTGGTTGGCGGATATTCATCCTGATTTACCATTACATATCAATCGGTTTTTCCCCAATTACTTGTGGAAGGATAAGAGTATAACTTCAAAAGAGACGTTGGTTCGATTGAAATCCATTGCCGAAAAGTATCTCAATCGTGTTTCTTTGGGAAATATCGGATGAAAAGTTTGTATTGATGTGATATTGTTGTACATGTCGGAAGTGAGTGATAGTTATGAATACGGAAATCGTAGAATTAAACGAGCAAAATATCGATATTGAACAATTGATGAGGGCGGCCAGGATCATTGTAAACCTAGGGACCGTCGTTTTACCTACGGAAACGGTTTATGGTTTAGGCGCAAATGCACTTTCTTCTATAGCAGTGAATAAGATATTTCTGGCAAAAGGACGTCCTGCGGATAATCCGTTGATCGTTCATGTATGTTCAGTAAAGATGATGGAAGATTTGTTAGATGAACCCATAGACTTACGGTCAAAAAAATTGATCGACGCTTTTTGGCCAGGACCTCTGACTCTTGTCTTTAAACGCTCCGACAAAGTCCCGTTGGAAGTATGCGCGCATTTAGATACCGTAGCAATTCGCATGCCGGATCATCCCATTGCATTAAAACTGATTGAATTGGCGAATGTGCCTATCGCTGCCCCGAGTGCGAATATTTCGGGAAAACCGAGTCCGACGATGGCCCAACATGTGATTCAGGATATGGATGGTCGGGTCGATATGATCATCAGTGCTGATCGCAGTCGGATCGGAGTGGAATCGACCGTACTGGATATTTCTTCGCCAGTTGCGATAATTCTGCGTCCGGGCGGGGTTACCTTAGAACAATTACAAAAAGTGCTTGGGAAAGACGGCGTCATGTTGGATAACATGATCAACAGTGTAGTAGATAAACCTCGTTCACCCGGCATGAAATATACCCACTATGCCCCCAATGCGACATTACAAATCGTACGTGGGAAAAGAGAGAACATCATTTCTTATATAAAAGGAGAGATTCAAACATCTTCTACACCGAACTTGATTGGCGTGTTGTGCAGCGATGAAAGTAAGTCTGAGTATCAAGGGGCTCACGTGATTTCCATTGGCAGTGTCCATCGTTTGGATCAAGGGGCAGCGAATTTATTTGCGGTATTGCGTGAGTTTGATCAAATCGGTGTGGATATGATATTTGCTGAGGCATTTGCGGAGGATGAGATGGGTTTGGCTCTGATGAATCGCCTAAAGAAGGCGGCAGGATTTAATATTGTTGATGTATAAATGTTGCTTATTGCAATCTGTTTAGGCTTGTGATAAACTACTAATGCACTTACTTTGAATGAACATCATTCAAGGCGGAAGGAGAGATGAACTATGAAACAAGGTATTCATCCCGTATATAACAAAGTGATGGTTACTTGCACATCCTGCGGTAATCAATTCGAGAGCGGTTCGATCAGAAAAGAAATTCGTGTCGACACTTGCTCCAATTGCCATCCTTTTTATACAGGTAAACAACGTTTTGCGCAAGCAGCCGGACGCGTTGAAAAGTTTAATAAAAAATACGGAATTAAATAAGGGTTGCAACCCTTATTTTTTTGCTTAAAATCGGTTAAAATGGTAACGAGGTGAAAGCGCATGATGTATCATCAGTATCGCCCGGGCTATCTGGAAGTCATTGCCGGATGTATGTTTGCGGGGAAAACAGAAGAACTGATCCGAAGGATCAAAGTATTGGAATTTGCGAAGAAAAGGGTGCTGGTTTTTAAGCCGGCGATTGATAATCGCTTTAGTAACACAAAAATCGTTTCACATGCCGGAGCATCGGTCGATGCTTTGGTTGTTGAAAGTGCCAAAGATATTTTGGATTTCATTACTAATGATGTCGACGTCGTGGCTATTGATGAAGTGCAGTTTTTCGACCGTGATATAATTGCGGTATGTAATAAACTGGCCAAAGCCGGTAAGCGTGTCATGGCTGCCGGTCTGGATACTGATTTTCGCGCAGAACCTTTCGGCGTCATGCCTGAGTTGGTAACGACTGCCGAATTTGTGACAAAACTGACGGCTGTATGTACGGTATGTGGAGCACCGGCTACACGTACGCAACGATTGGTCAATCATAAACCTGCATCATATCATGACCCGATCATCATGGTCGGGGCTGCAGAGAGTTATGAAGCTCGCTGCCGCCATTGTCATGAAGTAAAAGACAAGCCGGAACTATAGTATGTTTACACTTCCGATGTCATTGCGTAAGTACATCGGACCGAAAGAATTTATTAGAAAAGTAATGTGGATTGCGGTTCCCTTGGCCTTGCAACAATTGCTCAACAGTGCGATGGGCGTTGTTGACAGTATCATGGTCGCCCGCATCAACCAGGTGACAGCCGTAGGTACGGCAGCTCAAATAGAAATATTGATGATGACCATCGGTTATGGCGCGGCTGCCGGAGCCGGTATATATATGGCACAGTTTTTCGGTGCCAAAGACCACACCAACCAACGAAAATCATTTGGTTTCGGTGTGATGCTCATTTCTCTGATTTCTATTGCTTGGATGCTGGCTGCATATTTCTTCGGATCCGCCCTTATGCAATTTTATATTAAAGATACAACTGTTATTACAGCAAGTGTCTCTTACTTAAGTATCGTCTTATTCTCGTATCTTCCCGGAGCACTGACGATGATGTTCAGTTTTGCTTACCGTTCGATCCAAAAAACGATCGTTCCAATGGTCATAGGCATCATTGCGATGAGCATTAACGTCATTTTGAACTTCGGACTGATTTTCGGGAATTTCGGTTTACCTCAGTTAGGTCTTCAAGGAGCTGCCATTGCAACGCTGATTGCTAATGTGACCGGCTTTACGATACATCTGATTTATGCCTATGCAAGTAAACAATCGTTTGTCGGAACTCTTAGGGAAATGTTCTTCATTAAAAAAGATATGTTTGATAAAATGTTTAAACGCACATATCCGTTAATATTCAACGAATTCTTCTTTGGCATCGGCGGAACTTTATATATCCGCGCTTTTGGTACCTTGGGAACCAAAGCGATGGACAGTTATTATGTCGGCACCCAGATTGCCAATGTCTTTATGTTTGTGATCATGGGTATCAACAATGCCAACAGTTCGATGCTTGGTGCAGAATTGGGCAAAGGTGATTTACCCGAAGCTCGAAAAAAGGGCAACTACTTCATCGGTCTTGGTCTGATATTGTCACTGATAACATCGGTAATCATTCTTAGCTCTGCTCGTTTTCTGGTTGGATTGTTTGCTCTTAGTGATCCTGAAGTCATAAAGGGTGCGATTTTAATAGTACAGGTATTCAGTCTTAGATTGTCTCTTCGAATGTTCAATGTTATCATCTTCTCATCCCTGCGTGCGGGTGGAGATTCACGTTTTCTTGCGTTTCTCGATGCCGGCATCCTTTGGATGGTAGGCTTGCCGATGGCTTTTATTTTAGTCGGTGTATTCAATATTCAAAACATTGCTTTGGTATTCTTGTTGGTTCAAAGCGAACAACTTGTTCGCGTTGTTATCGGTATGAAACGCTACATCCAAGGCACATGGCTTAAAAATTTAACGCAAGAAATTGCGCTGGAGGGTTAGAATGGAAGCTTTATTTACACGTTGTCAGAAGATCTTAAATCGTTTCAAAAAGTTGGATGAACTACTGATGAGTCCGGCTATTTTGTCAAATCCGAAAGAAATGGGGAAGTTGGCAAAAGAACAATCTCAGCTTCGTCAAGTTGTCGAATCTTTTGAAAAGCTGGTTCAGGCTACCAAGCATTTGGAAGAAGCCAAGCACATGCTCGAGAATGATGAAGACGAGGAAATGGCCGCTATGGCCGAGATGGAGATCGAAGAGCTTGAACCTCAAATCGCTGATTTGGTTTCAAAGCTTGAAGTCATGCTGATCCCAAGGGATCCACATGATGACAAGAATGCCATCTTTGAGATTCGCGGTGCTGCCGGGGGTGATGAGGGAAATATATTCGCGGGAGATTTGTTCCGTATGTACTCAAAATACGCAGAAAACCGTGGCTGGAAAGTAGAAATTTACGAAGCTATCGAGGCGACAGCCGGGGGATATACATTGATTTCATTTATTGTTAAAGGTGATGAAGTCTATCGGTTTATGAAATACGAGTCTGGAGCTCACCGTGTTCAACGTGTTCCAAAGACGGAGACGCAGGGTCGTATCCACACCTCAACGGCAACCGTTTTGGTTTTGCCGGAAACAGAAGTTGAAGAAGTTGATATCAATCCGGCAGATCTGACATTTGAAACCCATCGGGCATCCGGTGCCGGTGGTCAGCACGTTAATAAAACAGACTCCGCTGTTCGTATCACTCACGTTCCTACCGGGATTTCAGTTAACTGTCAAGATGGCCGTTCACAACATGATAACCGCGATCGAGCGCTAAAAATGGTATATGCGCGCGTACTTGATGAATATCAACGTAGAGCTGATGAAGAAAAAGGAATCGAACGTCGTTCAAAAATCGGTAAAGGCGATCGTTCCGAGAAAATACGTACGTACAACTATCCGCAGAACCGCGTCACCGATCATCGCATCGGCTTGACCTTACAGAAGTTGGATTGGATCGTTGAAGGACGCATGGAAGAAATCGTGGATGCACTTATCGCAGAAGAACAACGCTCAAAGCTGGCCGGAGAATAATATGGCGACGTTTCGTCAGATATTGAAGAATGCGATAAATATATGTGTACAGGCGGGAGTCAACGAAATGTTGGCCCGCCGTTTAATGTTGGAGTTGACCGAACAACGTCAACTGAACCTTTATCTGATTGATGACGAGGAAATCGATGAGAAGATACTTTCTGATTTTGAAAGAGGAATCGAGCGATTATGTAATCATGAACCATTGGCACACATATTGGGATATGAATGGTTCTTTGGCCGTAAGTTTTCGGTAAGCAAGGATGTTTTGGTTCCGCGGGAAGAAACGGAAGAGCTGATAGGGCATATCCTCTCGGATATCGATGAATTGTTTGGTCAAGGTGAGCTTGATTGTGCAGACATCGGTACAGGAAGTGGTGCACTAGCAATCACATTGAAAGCAGAAGAACCTCGTTGCCGGGTATGGGCGAGTGACATCAGCGAAGAAGCACTTGATATTGCAAAGAAAAACGCCAGGCAACTTGATTGTGATGTCACTTTTCTTCAAGGAGATATGGCTCAACCACTAATCGACGCACAAGTAAAACTGGATGTTTGTATCAGCAATCCGCCATATATAAAAAAGGCGGAAATCGTTGAACGTTCAGTCGTTGATTTTGAGCCTCATGTTGCCTTGTTTGGCGGGGCGGACGGCTTGGATTTGTATCGCAAATTGCTAGATCAAGCGCCTTTGTTAATGAAAGAGCGCTCGATGATGGCTTTTGAGATGGGTTTTGATCAACAAGAAGCATTGCGTGATGAAGTTGTTTTAAGATTCCCGCATTCGAGAGTTGAATTTAAAAAAGACATCAATGGTAAAGACAGAATGTGCTTTGTCTATTTTAATTGCTGAGCAGGAAACCCTGCTTTTTCTTTTGAATTGGTCATGAAAAACGGTTATGTATAATCGCCACTAACATTATTCTATAAGAAAATCGAATAGGTGTTATGGACGATTGGTTTTTTCATGAAAATACGTAGCGAAAATATGTTAAAATAAATTGATGAAAATGGTGAACTTATGAAAACATTGGTATTGAAAAAAGAAGATGTTAAAGAAATTGTCTCCATCCTTAATCAAGGAGGCATTGTAGCCCTGCCTACGGATACGGTTTACGGGTTAGCCGTCAAAATCGGACACCTTGAAGCCATTTCGAAATTGGTGAAAGTTAAAAACCGTCCTGAAAGTAAGCCGTTTATTCTGATGGTCAGTGCGAAAAGTCAAATCAGTGAGTATGCCAGCCTTAAACGTCGCGATCAAAAGTTGATCAAACGTTGGATGCCTGGTGCTATGACGTTTATTTTTAACAGGAAAAATTCGGATTTAGGCGATGGTAATGCTACCGTCGCTATTCGTATGCCGGATGACCCTTGGTTGATTAACATCATCCGCAAAACAGGACCACTGTATGTTCCCGGCGCAAATGTAAGTGGCGAGAAGGTGGCTTTGACCACCGAGGAAGTCATGAACATGTTTGATGGAAAGATCGACGCAATCGTGGATGGGGTCAGCGGTGAAATCAAGTCAACGATCATTGATGCAACTGGTGGAAAACTGATTTTGATCCGTGAGGGACCGATTGGACTTAAAGAAGTTGAAACATCGATTTCCGAGGGAGGTAAAATGAAAATCGCACTAGCTGCCGATCATGGCGGAGTTACACATAAAGAGTTATTAAAAGAAAAATTGATTGAGTGGGGATATGAAGTCGAGGACTTCGGTACTCAAAGTGAAGATAGCGTCGATTACTCTGATTTTGTTTACCCGGCTGCAAAAGCTGTCAGTGAGGGACGGGCAGATAAAGGAATCATATTCTGTGGAACCGGTATTGGTGCCTCGATCACAGCGAATAAAGTAAATGGAATTCGCTGCGCACTTGTTAATGATGTTACTGTTGCGGAAGTCACACGACTGCACAATGACAGCAATGTCTTGGCCATGGGTGGCCGGGTCATCAGTGAAGACACGATGTTAAAAATTGCCAGTGTCTGGCTCAATACACCGTTTAGTGAAGATGCGCGTCATCAACGCCGTATTCAAAAAATTGCTGATATCGAAAAGGCGGAGGACAAATGAAAGATCTTGTAATACAACAGGCGATTGCACATGAGTTGGGCCGTCAACGACATAATATTGAACTGATTGCTTCAGAAAACTATGTCTCAACCGATGTGCTTGAGGCGATGGGCAGTGTACTTACAAACAAGTATGCAGAAGGTTATCCACACAAACGCTACTATGGTGGATGTGAATATGTGGATATCGTTGAAGACTTGGCCAGGGAACGATTGATTGAAATTTTCGGTTGTGAGCATGCCAATGTCCAGCCGCATTCCGGATCACAAGCCAATATGGCCGTATACATGACCGTTTGTAAACCGAATGATACGATTTTGGGAATGGACTTAAGTTCAGGTGGTCACTTAACCCATGGACATCCGATGAACTTTTCCGGAAAGCTATATAACTTTGTCAGTTATGGAGTTAAAAAAGATGATGAAACGATTGATTATGATGATGTTCGTGAAAAAGCGCTTGCAGTAAAACCGAAACTGATTGTTGCAGGAGCCAGTGCTTACTCAAGAATCATTGATTTCAAACGATTTAGAGAAATCGCGGACGAGGTCGGTGCATATTTGATGGTCGATATGGCACATATTGCCGGGTTGGTAGCTTCCGGTCACCATCCTTCGCCGGTCCCTTATGCTCACTTCGTTACTTCTACAACTCACAAAACACTGCGCGTACCACGAGGCGGAATCGTCTTGTGTAAAAAAGAGTTTGCTGCAGAGCTGGATAAGAATGTTTTTCCGGGGATGCAAGGCGGACCGTTGATGCATATCATCGCCGCAAAAGCTGTCAGTTTCTATGAAATATTACAATCAGACTTTAAAGGATATCAGGCTCAAGTCATTTCCAATGCAAAAGCGTTGGCGGATGAACTGTCGAAGCAAGGCTTCCGGATCGTGTCCGGAGGAACGGATAATCATTTGGTTTTGGTCGATGTGAAGACCAATTTTGCATTGACGGGTAAAGAAGCAGAGAACCGATTGGATTTGGTCGGTATCA
>PHAF01000070.1 GCA_002841605.1 Firmicutes bacterium HGW-Firmicutes-10
TGAAGAAGGTAATCCTGAAAAGGATGCCCGCCTGTTCTTTGTACTAGCTGCAAAAGATGCGGATGAGCATATGGCTAATTTGGTTCGTTTGGTAGACATGCTCTCAGATGAGGAATATGTTGAAAAACTGTTAAAAACTAAATCGTTGGAAGAGTTGAGATTGTTAGCTTAGGAGTAACAGAATTTATTCTGTTAAATAAAAGGAGGATACTATGGATATACTACTTCAGGTCTGGACGTATTTTGCACAAAACGTTCTGACCCAACCCGCTTACTTCATCGGCTTGATCGTTTTCCTCGGTTATGCCCTACTCAAACGTCCGTTGTATGAGTCGTTTGCCGGTTTTATTAAAGCTACCGTCGGCTACTTGATTCTTCAAGTAGGTGCTGGTGGACTTGTTGTCAATTTCCGTCCGATTTTGGTTGGATTGAAGGACAGATTTAATTTATCGGCAGTCGTTATCGACCCGTATTTCGGTCAAAACGCAGTAACTGCCGGTTTGCCGGAAGTGTTTGGAAGAACATTTACGCAAGTCATGGTGCTGTTGCTTATTGCATTTGTGTTCAATATCATCTTGGTTATCTTCAAAAAATACACCAAAGTCCGTTCGGTATTTACGACCGGTCATATCCAAGTTCAACAAGCATCCATTGCTTTCTGGATCGTGTTGTTTGCTTTCCCGCAATTGGGTGACACGGAAGTATTGTTATTGATGGGTGTCTTGTTGGGTACGTATTGGGCCGTTGGTTCAAACATCACCATCGAGATGACTCAAGAATTAACGGAAGGCGGCGGTTTCTGCGTCGGCCATCAACAAATGTTTGGTATCGCTTTGTTTAGTAAAATTGCTTCGAAAATGAAAAAAGAAGGCGACAAACGTTTGGAAGATATGACTTTCCCAGGTTTCTTGTCCATCTTCAATGAAAACGTCGTAGCCACATCTGTATTGATGCTATTATTCTTCGGTATTATATTGGTTATTTTAGGTCAAGATTTCTTGGTTGCTAACAAATTCTTAGGCGAAGGAAAGAGTTTCTTCTTCTACATTATGACCACGGCCTTGAACTTTGCTGTATATCTTGCTATCCTTCAATTAGGCGTACGTATGTTCGTAGCTGAATTGACGCAGTCGTTCCAAGGTATTTCCACAAGATTGCTGCCTGGCGCTGTTCCGGGTATCGACTGTGCCGCAACTTATACCTTCGGTTCTCCAAATGCAGTTACTCTTGGATTCTTGTTTGGTGCTTTGGGACAATTCGTTGCGATCGTGACATTGATCGTATTGAAGAGTCCGGTATTGATCATTGCCGGTTTCGTTCCGGTGTTCTTCGATAACGCTACGTTGGCAGTATTTGCCAATAATAAAGGCGGCGTAAAAGCAGCAGTTATCCTGACTTTCTGTGCTGGTTTGATCCAAGTCTTCGGTTCAGCGTTCATCGTTGAGTTCATTGGTTTGGCACCTTACGGCGGTTACTTAGGTATGTTTGACTGGGCAACCTTATGGCCGGTCATGACGATTGGTATGAAATATTTGAGTTACTTCGGACTTGCATTGTCGATCCTCGGCTTATTGGCAATTCCGCAAATTCAATATTATTTAAACAAAGACACGTATTTCTTGGTCACTGAAGATTATGATGCTTATGTTGCTTTAAAAGCAGAAAAAGCCAAAAAGTAGAAAATAACAAAAAGACATTGTCTTAAGGAGGGTTATTCATGTATAAAGTAATGGTAGCTTGTGGAAACGGAGCCGGTTCCAGTCTGATGATCAAATTAAAAGTAGAGAAAGTCATGAAGGAGATGGGTATCCAAATCACCAAAATGCACCACTGTGCTATTTCCGAAGGGAAGAGCAGTGCCACGCAGTATGATGTCGTTTTCTGTCCGCTAAACTTTGTGAGCATGTTTGACCGGGCTAAGGACAGTGGTGTCATTATTATTGGTTTAAAGAATATTTTATCCGAAAAAGAAATTGCTGAAAAAGTAATTGAAGCGGGCTTAAAGAAGTAGAATTACCGGAGCTTGTCTCCGGTAATTTTCTTTCAAGGAGAGAAAAAATGGAAATTAAAAGAACTCATTTAGATGATATTTTTAAGTGTTATTCAACAACTGCTTTGGTTGCGGAAGGCGATTTAAAATTGCTGTTTGCCACTGAAGATAAAGGCCCGTGTTACAGTTACTCAGCTGCTGATTTGAGTAAGAAGGAAGTAGTTTGGGAAGGACCGGGCGGGACGATGTCAATTATCGAAATCCCCGGTAAATCCGGTGAGTTTCTGGCTGTCCAACAATTCTTTCCGACGTTTAATGCTCCTGAATCACAAATCGTTTGGGGTAAATACGTGGATGGACAATGGGTGATCGAGAAGTTTATAGACTTACCTTATGTTCATCGTTTCGATATTTTGCATGTGGACGGTGTAAATTATTTCGTTGCCGGTACTTTATGCACATCGAAGAAAGATCGAGATGATTGGAGCGATCCAGGGAAGATTCTTGTGGGCATACTACCTGAAACAAATATTGGCACAATTGAGTTGATCAGCGTTCAAGATAAGCTGACGCGTCATCATGGTTATTCCCGTGGTTTTTGGAATGGGAAACGCGCCGGATTCTTCACAGCGGATGAAGGTGTGTATGTGTTAACTCCGACGTCAGACCCAATTTCTGAGTGGAAAACCGAAAAGCTGTTAGACCGTCGTGTCAGTGATATTTCGGTATTCGATGTGGATGGCGATGGCGTAGATGAATTAGTTACGATCGAGCCGTTTCATGGCAATATGTTCTGTGTCAATAAGTTGATTGACGGCGAATATAAGGTCGTTTACCAATATCCCAATGAAATTGACTTTGCTCATGTCGTTTGGGCGGGGTTGTTTAACGGAAAGCCGACGATTTTTGGTGGTGTTCGTCGTATGAATAAGGAATTGTTTATGATTCGCTATAATCAGGATACGAAGCAATATGATCTCACTGAAATTGAAAATGGCGGCGGTCCAAGCAATATATTTATCGTCAATCAACCGGATGGTGATTTGATTTTGTGTCCAAATCGTGAGAAGGGTGAAGCGATCGTTTACAAAGTGAAGGAGTAATGTCATGTACGAAAAACTAAAAGCGGAATGCCTTGAGGCGAATCTGTTGTTGCCAAAGTATGGATTGATCACGTTCACTTGGGGTAATGTTTCTATCATCGATCGAACACTTGGTGTTATCGCTATCAAACCTTCAGGTGTCAGTTATGAAGACATGAAAGCCGACGATATCGTCGTTTTGGATTTGGATGGAAATGTACTGGAGGGTAAGTTGCGTCCGTCTTCGGACACAGCGACTCATTTAAGATTGTATAAAGAATATCCCAACATGGGCGCTATCGTTCATACGCATTCGCGTTGGGCAACGATTTTCGCTCAGGCCAAACGTGCGATTCCACCGTTAGGAACAACGCATGCCGATTATTTTTATGGAGAGATCCCGTGTACCCGTGAACTTTCTTCGAGCGAGATCAATGGCAGTTATGAATTGGAAACAGGAAATGTCATCGTTGAGACGATTGGCAATCATGATCCGCTACACTGTCCGGGTATTGTCGTAGCTTCTCATGGTCCGTTTGCTTGGGGTAAAGATTCCAAAGATGCTGTGATGCATGCGGTGGTCATGGAAGAGGTTGCTATGATGGCTTGGCATGCGATGATGATGAATCCATCCCTAGTCAAGGCGGATCAGGTTCTGTTGGATAAGCATTTTTTCCGTAAGCATGGACCCAATGCTTATTACGGTCAGAAATAGTATGAAGAAGTATCAATTGGGGCTCTATGAGAAGGCAATGCCTTCAAGTTGGAGTTGGCTCGAGAAGCTTTCCGCCGCAAAAGAAACGGGATTTGATTTTCTTGAAATCAGTATTGATGAAACCGATGAGAAGTTAAGTCGTCTCAACAATAAAAAAGAGCTCGACAATATTAAAAAAGCAATGGAAATCACCGGATTTCCGATTCGCACGATGTGTCTGAGTGGTCATCGTAAGTATCCGTTGGGATCCAATGATGAACATATCGTAACTCGCAGTCTTGAAATCATGGAACATGCGATCGATCTGGCGGATCAGTTAGGCATCCGGATCATTCAGTTAGCGGGGTATGATGTTTATTATGAAGAGGGTAGTGATGTCACCAGAGAACGTTTTGAAAGAAATCTTCGTTTGGTTGTGGAAATGGCATCAAAGAAAAGTGTAGTCTTGGGTTTTGAGACGATGGAAACCGCGTTTATGGATACGGTAACCAAAGCGATGAACTATGTAGAAATCATTGATTCGCCTTATCTTCAGGTATATCCCGATATCGGAAATCTGACGAATGCCTCGAAGTTATATGGTCATGATGTCTTAGAAGATATTCATCGTGGAAAAGGGCATATTTGTGCAACGCATATCAAAGAGACAATCGTCGGTCATTATCGCGAGATTCCCTTCGGAACAGGACACGTGGATTTTCATGCATGCATATCGACTTGTTGGAAGTTGGGTGTACGTATGTTTACGGCAGAATTTTGGTATGATAAAAATACCGATGCGATGGAAGTGTTGAAATACAATCAGCAATTTGTATCTCAACGGATTGAAGAAAGCGCCTAGCGCTTTTTTTGTGAGATATGTTAAAATGTGCGTAGGTGATCTTGTGAAGAATTACAGTTATTTGATTAAGCCGGCATCGTCATTGTGTAATTACGGTTGTTCGTATTGTTTTTACCATGATGTTGCGGATCACCGTGAAGTCAGAAGTTCGGGGATCATGTCGGATGAAATCATGGTTGCATTGATATCGAATGCGTTAAACGTTGAGGATGGCTCGATGATCACGTTTGCTTTTCAAGGCGGTGAGCCGACATTGGCGGCTTTGGCATATTTCAGAAATTTCATTTCTCAGGTTGAAAATGAAAAGAAATCTTCACAGAAAGTTCAGTATGCGATTCAGACCAATGGTTCGCTCATTGATCAAGAGTGGTGTGACTTTCTTTTTGAGAATAAGTTCTTGGTTGGTTTGTCGTTGGATGGATATCGTAAAAATCATGATTTATTCCGTATGACCCGTCAACATCAGCCTACATATGAAAGAGTCATGGAGTCACTCGCATTACTCAAGGCGAATCATATTGATTTCAATATTCTGACAGTACTTACTAGTGAGTTGTCCAAACATCCCAAAGAGCTGTATGATTTCTATAAGGAACATGATTATCGTTTTGTTCAGTTGATTCCGTGTCTGCCGGGGTTGGATGGCGAAGAGAATACCCATGCTCTTAAACCAAGTGAGTTCGCGTCTTTTTATAAAGACTTTTATACATTCTGGCTCGAAGATTATAGAAAAGGGCACTATATCAGCGTCTCACTGTTTGACAATATCATTCCGATGTTTCGGGGATTTCCCCCTCAGCAATGCGGGATGTTGGGTTTCTGTTCACCTCAATATGTCGTTGAGGCAGATGGCAATGTCTATCCTTGTGATTTCTATGTGTTGGATCAATATATCAGTGGCAATGTGCGTTCGCATTCGTTTGATCAGATAAAGAACTCTCAGATAATGAACGATTTCTTAAAAGAGGATAAGCGGATATCAGTTTTGTGCAAAGATTGTAAATTCAAGAATTTATGTCATGGCAATTGCAAGCGATTGAATATCACGTATTTTGATGATGATAGGTGTGGTTACAAGGAATTTTTGGAGTTTGCGCATGTTTCCATGATGGAAATTGCGAAAGACATATAAAGAAAGGATCGAATGTTATGTCAAAACGGGTTGTGAAAGTTGTATTAGCGGTGGTTTTGATTTTGGTCTTGGCATTTGTGGGGTTAGTTTTCGGTACGGTGACTGGAATGAACATCGGGGGCAACTATTTTACAAGCTTCGAATTTATGGGAGCAAGAGGTTACGAGGCAACCGGAATCATCGGATCCTTTGTCGGTGTAACATTGGGCTTACTGGCGGGGATCATTTTGGCTCGATTAATTCTTAAAAAGAAGTAACGAAAAGAAAACAGTCTTTCGACTGTCAGATTTGCTTTTGATATGTTTCAATGATGAACTTGGCGGTAACCGTCAGGTTTTCTTTTTCTTCAATTCGCACTTTTCCTTTGGGTGCTGTTCGAAATCCATATGGGGTCATGTTAAATAAATGAGTGATGTCCGGCTGAACGAGGTCGAGTGTGAAAGAAAATTCTTTCTGATCAACAAGCTTCAATTTAGAATGTGACAGCGATTTATGCTCGTGTCGAACGAGAGTATCATATGCTACTGCCTTAAGTTCTAGCAGATGCTCGGGGTGAGCACTGATGACCAATAGAATTCCACTCTCACTCAGTACTCTATGAAACTCTTCTTCATCGATCGGCGCAAACAGTGATGTTATCATATCCGAAGAATTGTTTCTATAGGGTAGTCGATTGACAGAGCTCACGCAATAGTGAATGTCACGATCTTGTTTGGCAGCTTTTTCGACCGCTTCTTTAGAAATGTCAAAGCCATAAACCTGACATGTCGGATTTTCTTTTTTAATGGCATGTGTATAATATCCTTCTCCGCATCCGGCATCAATCAGACTCGAAGGATGATGTGAAGCTATGATTTCATTCACTTGATTTGCCAAGGGTAAATAAAAGTCTTTGCTTAGAAAATTTCTGCGGGCATCGATTTGAGTGGGATGATCGCCGCGGAAGATCGTTTGATTTTTGAGAAGGAAGTTAAAATAACCGCTCTTGGCACGGTCAAAATTGTGTTTGCTCACACAAAGAGCGCTTTTTTCCAAAACAGTGAGGGGTTGATTGCATATCGGACATCGGTACATAGTGTTCACCTAGTTTCCATCCTATTATAGCATCGCTTTCGACTCTATGATACAATGACTCTGAAATCAAGAGGACTATTATGAAGCAAGAAATCGTTACATGCGTTGGAATAAATGAAGATGGGATATCAATCGTACAACCGAAGATCCGGGCTTTTGTGCGTTTGTTACCGGGAGAAACCGGTACAGTAGAATTTGAGGGCAAGGAAGGACGATTGACAAAAATCGACAACCCTTCGTCGGAGCGGATCGTTTCGAAGTGTCCGGTGTTTGAACAGTGTGGTGGATGTACCTTCCATCATTGGGATATGGCTAAGCAGTTGGAATTTAAGAAAATGACCGTGAAAAATTTGTTTAGTTTCGTTAAGGCACCGATCGAAGAGGTTATGGCTTGTGAGGTGGATCATCACTATCGCACGAAGAATCAGATGGTCGTTTTTGCCAATAAGAAAAAACAGTCGACGTTGGGTATGTATCGACCCTTCTCTCATCAGACAGTTGCAGTGACATCGTGTTATATTCAAGACACTTTGGCTAATGGTGTTTTCGGACACATTCAAATGTTGCTTAGGGACTTTAAGGTGGAGCCATATGATGAGGATTCAAAACGCGGAATCATGCGCCATGTATTGATCAAGGTCGGCTATCAGACCAATCAGGTCATGGTGGTCTTTGTGATGGCGGAACCGGATTTTAAGGGAAGAAAAATCATGTTTGCGAAACTGATGGAGAAGTATCCTCAAGTCAAGACGATCATCATTGATGTCAATACAAGGTCAAGTTCAGCCGTATTATCCGGAAAACAAAAGACCTATGTGGGCAATGGCTATATCGAAGATAAACTGTTGGGATATACCTTTAAGATATCCGCATCTTCGTTCTTTCAGGTCAATCCGCGCCAAACGGAGAAACTGTATGGTAAGGCGATTGAATATGCTCAGCTCACCGGAAATGAACGCGTGTTGGATGTGTACAGTGGTACCGGTACGATCGGGATTTTATTAAGTAAGAAGGCGAAGGAAGTCGTATGTGTGGAATCTAATCGTTGGGCGATAGAAGATGCGAAGGTTAATGCTCAATTGAATAAGATAAGTAATGTAAAGATGGTGCTTGCGGATGCAACGGAATATATGATTCGCGCTGCGGAGCAGGGACTGACCTTTGATGTGGTGGTGATGGATCCGCCGCGCTCAGGTGCGACACCGGAGTTTCTAAAAGCACTTAAGCAACTAAATCCAAAGCGCATAGTTTATATCTCTTGTGAACCGAAGACTCAGGCGGATGATGTGAAGCAACTTATTTCGGATTATACGGTGGATAGCATCCAACCAGTGGATATGTTTCCGTATACAAGACACGTTGAGACGTTAGTATTGATGTCAAGGGTGGAGAAGTAAGTGTGTAGAAAAGCCTGTAAATAAAGGCTTTCCGGGGTTTTAGAGTGAAAATTCGAAGTGATGAAATCGTGAAAATATCTGTTCGTGGGAACAAGTCCAAAGGCATGATTTTGAACGTGACAGAGCGATTTAGATAACATGGGTTTGCGTGTGGTCGATTTAGATAACAGCGGCTTGCAGTGGTCGATTTAGATGTTTTTCATCAAAGAAATCATTTATTTTTATAAAAATGCTTGACGGGGACAAAGTCCCCACTTGTTAGAATGAGTCTTGAAAGGAGGTCGAAGTTAAATGAGACCAAAAGAGATTCAAGATAAACTTGGTATTGATGCCGACAGAATTAAGCTATTTAAGCGAGAGGGTATCTTCTTTCCGGAGCATCCGCCATCAGGGAACAAGAGCACAAACTATACAGAAACAGACTGTGAAAATTTACGTCTTCTTGTAGTGCTTACTAAATCAGGGCTGACATGTAGTGACATCAGAAAACTGCAGGATGGCGAATGGACTTTGGAAGAAGCGATTGTATCTCGTAAACAGAGTATTGATGCTGAAATAGCTAGAAAACGAAACTCTCTGTCTTTGCTTTCAGAACTGCTTGATGACAGGGCGGAATTTGAGACATTTGAGACTGACCGTTACTGGAATGTTATAACTAAGAGAGAAGAAGATGGTGAGGAATTCATCAACATCGAAGATATGTATGGTTACCGTCCGGTGTCATTGATCCGTAATGTTCAGTGCCCTCACTGTTGTGAACCGCATGAAGTTGATTTGGAAGATTATCTTTATGACCAGAGCAGCGACGAGAGAGAAAATGGTATGGGGCCTGATATAGTTTACAGCTTTAATTCTGAAGATAATTACGAATGCCCAAAGAGCGGAAAAGTAATACAAATTGAAAGATGGATTCGAGAGTATCCGGTTGGAGCTTATGACTCAGAGGGTATTAATGTTGAAGAATTGGAGGACTGATCATGGCGATAACGGATGAAGAAAAGAGTCTTTTGAAAAAATTAGCTTCAGGTGTATTAGATGGATTTGTAGGTGACGATTTAACTACTACCGGAGGCTCCACAGTTTGGAAGGCAATCAAGAATGGAATACCAGTAATGTTCAAGCAAGGCCCTGGAGGAAAGTTCTTTAATGGCAAGGAGAATGAGCGCTTTGAAGGTGTGATGCACACGTTGCAGGAATGGGAGACTGACGAGCAAAAGTTAGAATTTCTCAGAAAGTTCGGGTGGCTTATGAAGGATGAAGCGGTTAAAGCTTACAGTGCCATGTTCAAACCAAAAAAATAGATGAAACTCAAACAAGACTCCCCATAATTGGATTTGTTCCAGTAGTGAGGAGTCTTTGCTTTGGTGTAATTATTCAATTACATCCACCATCAAGCCGGACTTGAATTCCACGGTGAATTTGTCCTCGTAGACGGTGACTTTTTCAATCAGCCGCCGAACCAAGGATTCGTCATATTGGACCAGGTCAATTGGCTGCTCCTGAAGAAATG
>PHAF01000071.1 GCA_002841605.1 Firmicutes bacterium HGW-Firmicutes-10
TTCATCAGACATTGCTTTTGCAATCAACTCCGGTTATCATCGTTGCGACTGGGCCGTTAACCAACATTGCCCAACTACTATCGAAGTATCCTGAGATTAAAGGGAAAATAGAGCGTATTGCCCTTATGGGTGGTTCGCTGTATTCCGGAAATATCACATCGCAGTCGGAGTTTAACATTTATGTCGATCCACTGGCGGCAAAGATCGTTTTTGCCTCTGGAATCCCGATTACGATGAGTGGGTTGGAAGTATGTCATCAGGCGATGATCCTTCACAGCGAAATAGAGCGATTTAACACAAAAGGCAAAGCGTCCAAGCTTACGTTTGAACTTTTGGAATTTTATTCGCGCTTTGCGAAGCACTTGGGACAACCGGGCAGTCCGCTGTTTGATTTATGTCCGGTCATCGAACTGTTATATCCACATCTTTTCACGTCTGTGGATTTGTTTGTGGATGTGGAAACGCAGGGAGAGTTGACCCGGGGTAAAACCGTAGGAGATGTGCGTGGCTGGGCAGATAAAAGCAAAGTAAATGCGAAAGTGCTGATCGATGTCGATCGCCAGGCGTTTATCGATATTTTTGTTGAGAATGCGCGCATTTTAGATAAGGAGGTTTGACATGTCGGATTGGTTAAAAATTGTCTCTGATCATCAGTCGGAGTTGATTGGTTGGGAGAAGGATTTGTTTGCGATGCCGGAGTTGGGGTTTAAGGAACAGCGAACCAAAGCGTATTTGCTTGATCTCTTTCGCGAACTTAATGTTCAAATTGAGGACTTTGGTCTGTGCGGATTTTCGGTGTCGATCGGACAAGGAAAACCGCATATCGGCTTGATTGCGGAGATGGATGCGTTGGTTGTGCCCAATCATTTTATGGCATCATCCATAGATGGAGCGGCACATGCTTGCGGACACCATTTACAATCGGCGATTATGGCCGCTGTCATGCGACTGTTATATAAGCAAAAAACCGTAACCCAAGGAAAAGTTACGTGCTACTTTATTGCGGCTGAGGAATATGTGGATTTGGATGCGCGCAAGCAATTGCGTGATCAAGGGAAAATCAGCTTACTCTCCGGTAAGCAAAATCTTATCGTTGAGAATCGATTTGATGATGTCGATGTGCTGATCAGCTGTCATACCATGGGTGCGACCGACCGTCCGAAGATGGAGATCAACTCGATGCTCAGCGGTTTTGTATATAAGAAGTATACCTTCGTTGGGAAGAGTTCGCATGCTGCGGTGGCGCCTCATTTAGGGGTAAATGCGTTGAGTGCGATGGCACTGGCTCAAAGTGCGATTGGATTGTTGAGGGAGACCTTTAGGGAAGAGGATTTGATTCGAGTTCATTTGATGAGTACACTGGGCGGTCAGTCGGTTAATGCAGTTCCGGCTAAAACAGTGTTGGAGGGGTATGTCCGCTCGATTGATACCAACATCTTAACGCAGGTCAGTGAGAAGATCGATCATACGGTATCTCACAGTGCCCAAGCGTTGTTTGCGCAAGTGGAGATTGAAAGCACACCCGGATATTTCCCGCTTAAACAATCAGAGGAGTTAAGTGATGTGTTGCGTCCGTTTATGGTGGAGTGTGTCGGTGAGAATATCGTCAACCATCAAAAATCGTTTGCGGCAGGGGACATTGGGGATTGCTCACTTTTTGTACCGACCGTTCAGTTCGGATTTTCGGGTTGTAAAGGTGTGGTGCATGGCGCGGATTTCTGTATGGACAATCCAACGGAAGCATTGGTATATCCGGTAGCAGTAACTTTGAATTCAGTGCAGAAGTTACTAACTGATGTTGAAACATTAAGAAACATTAAGGATAAATTCAAGCCGTTGATGACCATCGAGCAGTATAAACAATTTCATGGAGTGTAAAAAGGGCGTGGAGCCCTTTTTGTTTGAGTTTGATTTGATTGTAACTAACTTATAAATCAAATGTAGTATTAAATCATTAATTGTTATGCAATTTGACAATATCGATGATGTCTTGTCCGAATTTCTTAACTTTTTCAGGTCCAAAACCATTGACACCAAGAAGTTCCGATGAATTTTTGGGCATCTTGTGTATCAAGTCTTCCATTTCAGCGTTATTAAATATGAAATAGGGTTTTATACTGAGTTCTCTGCTTTTTGTTAACCGATAATTTTTTAATGCTGCATATATCTCTGTATGATCGATCGGCGTCAGAGTTTTTGGTTTCAAGTCAATTTTATCTAGATATTTTGCCAGATAATTGACTTTATTTTCCTTGTGTAGGTTATTAAAGAAATGAGCAAACTCATACATATCTGTAATAGACATGTCAGCGCTTTTCTCAAAGTCCAAATGTTTTTTTATGAAGGTGATAAGCTGATCGGATCGAATAATTTGCTCTTTTACTTCTCTAGGTGCAAATTTCATATTAATGACGGTTTTTGGATTTGCAAGTACGACGACAGACTTATAAAAATTGTTTGCTCCCATTGAAGCGAAATAGCGGGCCAGAGCGCTTTGCTTGCTGTCTAGTCTGATTCGCTTGATCAAATCAAGATGTCTCTTATTTTGAGTGATTGGACTGTAAATCCCTTCTTTTTTAAATCGTCCATTAAATTCAAATGTCCGAATAAAATCTCCGCTGTTATTTACTTCAATGTTTCCTATAAGGTTTTTGCACTCAACTACCAGTGCGAACTTTCTGGTAATAATCAAGTAGTCTATTTGAGCGCTTAGTCCGTCATGTTCAAGATACAAATCATGTAATATCAACATTGGGACATGTGCATTTGCAAGTTCAAAGGCGATTGAATCTTCTCCAACAATGCCGTATTGAACCATTTTAATGTCCTGTGAAATTGCATCTCTAACATCACCCTCAGCTTTGGGCAACAAAGCCTTTAGTTCTTCGAGTTGGAGTTTAGCTTCGCTGTCAGACTTAATAAATTCCGGTTTTGTAAGCGTTCCGCTCGTAATTTTTTCTATGATGTTTTTTAGCATAATTTTCCCCCTGTATCTAACCATTATAAATGATTTTAAATGCAGAGCAAAGTATTTTTTATTCCTACATTCTCGTATGTATGTCAAAAAATGTTAGTCTTCAATAGGCACAAATGCTATCTTTAGTCTCATATTCATTCCTTTGGCAAGTTTCTTTAAGGTGTTAAGGGATGGGTTAGATATCCCTTTTTCAATCTTACTTATGTCTGCCTGATTGATGTGCGTACGTTGAGCCAGTTCTTGTTGTGTCAGTCCAAGTCTCTTTCGTGCATCGATTAATGCTTGCATAATGATAAAATCAGGTTCCAATTGTTCATATTCATTCTTAAACTTCGCATCTTTAAGCCGTTTGTCTAAATCCTTCCGAAAGTTTGTCATGTGAATCTCCTTGATGTTAAGTACAAAAGCATTTTGTCGATATTACTTTTGCTACTCTAATAATATGGTATATATGCCATAATATCAAGGTGCTTACTATCTAATACGTCAGAAATTTCTATGTTCCTATGGAAAACGAAAAAACACACCGGATTTTATTCCTGTGTGTTTTTAAGTGGTAACGTTATTGTAAATGTACTGCCTTTACCTACAACCGATTGCACATCGATGGTTCCACCGAGCTGAGTAAGGTTTTCCTTAACGACATATAAACCGATGCCTTCTCCACTTATTTTCAATCCGTTATTTCCTCGGAAATAAGCATTGAAGATGTTGTCGATATCTATTGGCTGAATGCCGATGCCGGTATCTGTAATCGAGATGATCAGATGTTTATCGTCTTCTTTTATTTTTACCTCAACGCTTCCATCTTCCGTATATTTATAAGCGTTGGTAAGCAGGTTATAGATGACTTGGCTTAGTTTGTAGGGATCGGTAAACAACTTTGTCTTTCCTGTTTGTGTGAATTTGATTTCAATGCCTTTTTTGTCAAACTGTGATTGAAGTCCCAAAAGTATTTGGGTCATCAGTTGATGGATATCAACTGTTTCAAGATTGAGTATTTCAGTTTCCTTTTCCGCATCGATCATGGTTGCCATGTTGGAAAGAATGTTGTTGAGATGGTCGATCTGATGTTGGAAGATTTCGATTTCCTGAGGGGTCAGTTCTAAGACGCCATCCTCAATCGCTTCCACATGAGATTTTAGAATCGTCAGAGGAGTTTTGGATTGGTGGACGAGTTGATCGACCAACGTTTTTCGGCTTTTTTGTTTAAGTCGCAGACGCGTATTAAGATCTTGAAGGCTGCTTTGAATCTGATTGATCTCTTTGATTGAAGATGGTTTTTGTTCAAGGGGATTACCTACTTGAATGTTTGAGGCGAGTTGAGCGGTATCCGTAAGATCCTTGCTCATGCGTTTGCTTATGTAAGCGCCGGCGATAAGAGTAATGACTAAGGCAAAGCCCGTGGAAATCAGACTATTAATAAACAAGCGGGATTTAAACATCATAGCAATAACGGAGCTCTCCGCGGAGCTTTGCTTGGTGATGTTGAGTTTGCCTAGCAGGATGCCGTTGTCCATGATGTTAAAACTGTCCACTTCTTCTTCACCGATGCGAAACATAAAGTCCATCATTCCCATGCGCATGAAATCACGGCGGTCGTAGTCGCGATCTTCGACTTGAACCAAAAGTGCTCCCTGGGGTCCGTAGAGCTTGATTTTAACAATGGGATCATCAAGATGACTTTCCAGTTCGATGGCCATTTGGCGCAGAGATACATTTTCTTCTTTCAGTGAATAAGTAATGTATGTGACCATCTGATTGATGTGTTCATCATAAGATTCGGTTAGATAAGTTTTGAAGTAGCGGTCGGTCAGTGTGGTTAGGATCAAGGCGTTGATCGCAATGGAAAGAGTGGCGACCAACGTCAAAACGATCAGCCATAGCTTTCGAATACTCATGTCGCATCACCTCCAAACATATATCCGGCACCGTATTTAGTTAGTATAAGCGTGGGATTCTTGGGGTCGTCTTCGATTTTGTGGCGAAGTCGTTTGATGAGGGAATCGATGTTTCGATCGTATCCATCATACTCTTCAGTATAGGCATAGCGGATGATTTGTTCTCGAGTCAATATCTGACCTTTGTGTTTTATTAGGGTATAGAGAAGTTTGAACTCACTGGCCGTTAATTCGATTTCGAGTCCGTTTTTCTCTAGTTTCATGCTTGATTCATAGAGTTTTAGTGGAGGTACGTTTAAAATGATTTCCTCGCTGTCCCCATAAACTCTTCGGATGATCGCCTTTACTCGGCGAACCAATTCTTTTGGACTAAAGGGTTTGACCATGTAATCATCCGCTCCGGTGTCAAAGCCGGTGATTTTATCATCTTCTTCACCTTTCGCCGTTAACATGATCACCGGAACATCTGAGATGTTGCGTATGTCATGCAAGACCTCAAAGCCATTAATGCCGGGCATCATGACATCAAGCAAGACCAGATGATAGGTATTTTGATTGAAGCGTTTGAGCGCATCAAAGCCGTCTTGGGCCAGATCGGTCAAGTAGTTCTCACTTTCTAAATAGCGAGTGATGATTTTACTGATTTCAGGTTGGTCTTCGACGACTAGAATGCGATAAGTCACAGCGGTCTCCTTATTTATTAATTTCTGCCAGTGTGCCGGTAAAACGGCTAAAAGCTACTTGCCCGTTAAATCCATTGACACGCAAGATACCAACGATCTCACTGTCCTTAAGCAAGTGATAGGCGTAATATCCGTAGAACTCATGGTGATTCTGATCGATCACAATTCCTTCGGTTTTTAGGGTAACGTAATTTTGAGCGATTTCCAGTGCTTCATCATGGGTCAATTCATTTTCCCAATCGTAATCACGGATATATCCGCCCATCATCCCTGATCCCATTATACGCCGATTTCCCATGCGTTGCATATATTTGACGTTCCACATCCGCGCAACGGATGGGTCGGGGTAGACTTGTCCGGTCACTGTATTTGCGCGCAGCTCCATGGCTCCACGTCCGGTGTCTATTTCGGTAATCAGAAAGTAAGGATCACGACTTTCAAAAACGTAGATCATTGAGATTTTGAGGGGTTCATCATAATTGTCAAGCAACTCTTCAACGTTATCGGTCAATTCATCCAGTGTATAAGTCTTCTCTTCGCGGGTATTGAAATCATTATCAGATAAAAAGAGGCCGGTCAGTCCTGCCCCTAAGAGCAGGATACCGGTCACAACGAGTGAAACAACAAGCTTTTTCATTATTTCAGATTCAACGTTCTTTTCTTACTCAAATATTCTTCTTCCGTGATTTCACCGCGAACGAACTTTTCTTTTAAGCTAAGTAAGATAGGATCATTCTCTTTTTTCTTTTTCATAACGACCCAAACAACCAAAGCTACAATAAGAACGATAATTCCTAAGCCGATAAACATTCCCCATGGACCAAAGTATCCAGGGCCAAAGCAACCGCTAAAACGACTAAATCCATCATATCCTCTGTTAAAGTACATCATAATTTTTCCTCCTAATCACTATTTCCGTAGTGTTTCTTTCATTCGATTATACTGAGCTTCGTCGATTTCTCCGTTGACGTAACGTTGTTTAAGAATTTCCTCGGCAGCGGATGAAGTTGATCTATTACTATCCTTAATGAATACATAGTAAACGATCAGTCCGATGGCGATCCATAATAGTGGCATATGTGCACCTCCTTGGTGTATCTCTATTATTGCACTGGATTATGGCAGAAATATGACATGATGGAATCAGAAAAAATACGCAATAAAAGTCAAAAGGAATTATAATTAGTTCAAGGAGATCAAGATTTCATTATTTAGATTACTTTTCGATAATAATCTTGAGATTAATCAGAAGTGGATAAGATAAGCAAGAGTCAACGTAGCAATAATATGAGAGCAATCCGATCGAAAGATACGAGCATTGAACTAATGCTCAGAAAAGAACTTTGGAGAAGAGGATTACGTTACCGGGTGAACTGTAAGGATGTGTATGGTAAGCCGGATATCCTCTTTGTCAAAGCTAAGGTAGCGATATTTTGCGATGGGGACTTTTGGCATGGTAAAGATTATAATGAGAATACATTTGCTCGATCAGACAATTCTGAGTTTTGGAATAATAAAATTATCAGGAACATGGAAAGAGACAGAATTGTTGATCATGAGCTTTCAAAGCAAGGATATAAAGTGCTTAGATTCTGGGAGTCTGATATAGTTAAAAATTTAAATGACTGTTGTGGCATCGTAATCAGAGTAGTTAATCAGGAATAATTGGTGAGTAATAATTGGGACATAATATCAAGACATTCGGAATTATCAGTTATCTTGATATCAAAAGTTCGTTTTGAATTGATAAAATGTTGAAGGTATTAGCAAAGTTTTCTGAAAAATGCACAAATACTTTTTTGTGCATTGTTCGAGCATATCATAAAGGTTATAATGATTACATGTATGATATGTACACACTTGGAATGTGTACAAATTCTTGAGGTTTAATGCTTAAATAATAATGATTCCTTAATATCAAATAAACTTAAAGGGTGGGGAGAATTAGATGAAGGAAAAAATACTTGTACCATTTGCACCAATTTTGGTGGAATCAACCAGGTCGATCGGTTATTCTTTTGAAGCTGCGCTAGCAGATATTATTGATAACAGTATCGGTAGTGGAGCCAAGAATATTAAAATTGATTTTCAATCACTGGGTAAACCTTATATTTCGATAACTGATGACGGTTGTGGCATGAATGAGGGTGAGTTGGATCAAGCGATGCGTTATGGTAGTAAAAGTTCTCTTGATGCCAGAAGTGATACCGATTTAGGCAGATTTGGACTGGGCTTGAAAACAGCATCAACTTCGCAGTGCAGAAAGTTGACAGTAATATCCAAAATCAACGATGATTACTGTGGAGCTTGTTGGGATTTGGATGTTATAAAAAAGAGAAGTAATTGGGTTCTAATTAAGTACAGCGAAAAAGAAATAATGTCAATACTTAATTTGGGATGTTTGAATGAATTTGAAAGCGGAACTACAGTTATTTGGGAGAACTTTGATCGCATCTCTGATAGTTCTCATAATCTTCAGAAAATACTTGATGAGAAAATAGAGCATGCAAGAGATCATGTTGCTTTAGTATTTCACAGATATATTGATTCAGAAAATCCGAGAAAGAACATAAGCATTTATTTTAATAATGAAAAGGTCATGGCATATGATCCTTTTCTTTCAACAAGCACAGCAACTCAACCTTTATCTGAGGAAGTATTTAAAATCAACGGAAGTGAAGTGCGAGTAAAACCGTTTATATTACCGTTTGCATCAAAATTAACAGCTAACGATAGGAAAAAACTTGGTAAACTTGATGATTTGAGACAAAATCAAGGATTTTACGTATACAGAAATAAGAGACTTATAGTGTGGGGTACTTGGTTCAGATTGATCAAATCCCATGAACTAAATAAGCTTGCAAGAATTCGTGTGGATATTCCGAATACTCTAGACTCAATTTGGGAAATTGATGTCAAAAAGTCGACAGCTAATATTCCGGACCTAATTAAAAAGAACTTATTAGCAATTGTTGAAAATTCAATAGGTCGAAGTGAAAGAGTATATAAGTACAGAGGTAGAAAAGTAAATGATGAAGCGATTCAACATATTTGGAATCTGGTTGATAACAGAGGGAAGTATCAGTATTTAATTAACAGAGACTTGGATTTATTCAAGATACTTGAAAAGAGTCTTGATGAGAAAGATGCAGATTACCTCAATGCTTTTATAAATATGATAGAGCAGTCATTTCCTTACCAAGATGTGTACTATAGAATTGCAAAAAACAGTGATGGAATCATACAAACAACAATTGAAGAAGATGAAATTTATGAAAATGCTGTCAAAATGATTGAGACCATGAAAATTCAAGGAATGGATTATATGCTTACAGTTAGCACATTGCATACGATTGATTATTTCAAAAATTACCCTAATGTAATAAAGAGAATCAAGGAGGAGTACATCAATGAATGAAAATCAGCTAACAGTGATGTCATTAGTTATGGTTCAGTTACAGAAAATAAATATTGTAACTGAAGAACAAATTAAGATGCTTGTTGAGACTTTTTCCCTAATAAATCCAATCGGTCAAAATGAAAAGGAGGAAGTAATCAGGGAACTTCATTCAAAGTTGTCCATAAGGATGGATAGAGGTGCAGTCGTCAGAGATACCGGACATGTAAGTTGGTACTATAGTAGGAAAAGTGAAATTATTGGATCGTTTTGGTCTAGATATCGTACATTTTTAATTACAGAGTTAGGGTTTAATAATTCAGTTGTGAACTCACTTGATGCCTCTACAGACGAAATGATGGACTTAATTGGAGATCCGATGTCGAGTAAAAGTTATTCACGCAGAGGGTTAGTGATTGGTGATGTTCAGTCAGGAAAAACAGCAACATATACTGCTTTGATAAACAAGGCTGGCGATGCTGGTTATAGAATTATAATTCTACTTACAGGTACTATAGAAAAGTTGAGACAGCAAACACAAGGAAGATTGGATGAGGGGTTTATTGGTCTTGACAGCACTGCTTTTAATCTGAACAAAGACGAGATACTTGTTGGTGTAGGCAACATCGATCCAAGCATAAGTGCCTGGGCGGTTACTTCAACTTCTAGCGATTTCAATAAATCTACTGCTTCAAAATTGAGCGGAAAACTAAAAGATATTAGTACGCCTGTGGTTTTCGTTTTAAAGAAAAACAAAAGTGTTCTTGAGA
>PHAF01000072.1 GCA_002841605.1 Firmicutes bacterium HGW-Firmicutes-10
ATTTATGCAACTGTGAATCACTGCTAGAATTTAATGAGTTTCAAATATTTGCCATCCCGCTTAAAATCGATGCGGAAGCTTCTTTGGCTCGAATATTTGCCCTGGTACCATAAAAAAACCGCTTGACGCGGTTTTGCTTTTTATTGAGCTCCGTGCATTTCCGTAAGCATGTCTTTGTGCTGCTTCTCGGTAAAGTCATAGAAGAACATCGGAATCAGGCTTAATACACTGGCAATGGCCGGAAGCAAGCTGATCAGCCAGAAAATCCCATTGAGCGAAGTAGCGGTTTGTGCAACGTTTTCAATAAATCCGGTCAAAGTCAGCACCCAGCCGATCGCAAATGTCGCGAATGCGGTTTGAAGTTTGGTCGTAAAGGTATGAACGGAGAAGCAAATGCCCTCTGCCCGCTTTTGTGATTTGTGCTCAAGATAATCGACACTGTCACCGACCATCGCATACATGACGACATCATTCATCCCTAAGCCCATCCCGGCAAGAAACAACAATCCGAAGACCAATGGCATATTGCCATATCCCAAGATAAACATAAGGAAATGGGCAATGGCACCGAAAATCAGCGAACCCATGTACAGTTGTTTTTTCGTAAAGAACTTATACAAAAACGGTGTAAAGAAAATCGCAGCAATCATCGAGAAAATAAGGATCGCACCCAACAATGTAAAGAATGCTTCATCACCCAAATTATACTTGGCGAAGTAAATGCCGGCGGCACCCAGTCCCATCCGGAAGGCACCGAGCATTCTGGAAGTCTGCAACAATACCAGCGGCTTGTTTTTCTTTACCAAATCAAAATTGCCAAGCAAGGTTGTTTTTTCACCGTAATTGCTTACTCGTTCTTTGGTATTGAAGAAAGCCAGAAAGAAAAGGCCGCCTCCGAAAATCGCCATCAATGCTGCCGAAATCAAGTAACCTTCTTTTCCTCCGCCATAGGCAGAGATGATCAACGGCGGAATGATGATGGAAATGGCCATACCCAGATTACACAGGATACGGGCAAAGGATACGATGCTCATTCTTTCCTTAGGGTCCTGACTCATCGCTGCCGAGAGTCCCCAAAACGGAACATCTGATACCGTAAAAATCATCCCCCATACAATATAGGTAACGTATGCGTACAATAGGCGCATACCCATCGATAAATCCGGAACATAAAATGTTAAAATCGTAAATGCGGCCATCGGAATAGGAACGGCAAACAAGTAGGGACGAAGTTTCCCCCATTTTGTCCTTGTCCTGTCAACGATCGAACCCATGATCGGATCATTGATGGCATCCCACACCCGCGCAACCAGCATAAGCGTACCCACGGCTGCCGGCAATAATTTCATCATGTCGGTGTAAAATATCATGATGTATGTCGCGGAAAAATTATAAATCATGTTTTGGCCCAGTCCGGCTAAGCCAAAGGACATCTTTTCCTTGACGCTGACTTTCTGATCTGCATAATTCATGGAAATGTTCTCCTTTTCCCTTATGATATCAGTTTATATGCTGCTGAAGAGACTGTCAAAGACAATTGATATCTGCTATTATATTTGTGGGTGAAAATATGAAAAACGTACATAATCAATTGGTAGAAATCGCTGTTAAAAGCAGTCAACTGCTTGAGCTGGTCCAATGGAATCAGACGATCGATCAGAAAGTTGCGCTAAAACTTATTGAAGAACTGACAGGTTTGTTAAATGAAGTCAAAGAAGAGATATCCTTAACGTAGGAAATCTCTTTTTTGTTTGGTATCTATTAGTGAAAGGAGGAGTGAATATGGTATCAGCAACTGTATTATTGGGATATGTAGCCGTTGCGGCCGGTATCGCTGCCATCATTAAGATCTTGTTTTCCGCTAATGGCCGAATAACGATCCCGGGTATGACTGCTCAATGGGGCAACTGATAGATCCTGTGAAAATGTCGGATATCCCGCCGCATTGCCGGCCTCGGGAAAAAGCCCGTCTTTCAGGAATTGAATCGTTGAGCGACGTTGAAGTTTTGGCGCTGATCTTGCGCAGCGGAACACGCAGTGATTCCGTATTGTCATTGGCACAGCGCTTACTGAACTTGAGCAAAGGATTGGTCAATCTGCCGCGATTGTCTTTGTATCAGCTGATGACGATCCCGGGAATCAAGGAAGCCAAAGCTGCCGAACTTCAAGCCGTGTTTGAATTGACCCGCAGGGTATTGCGCAGTGATTTGCCCAACACCAACATCGTCGAACGACCGGATGTTCTGGTCGACTGGCTGAAAAGTGAAATCGGCAACAAAAATCAGGAGCATTTTCTAGTCGTGTACCTGAACACGCAGAATCAGATTTTGGCTTGCAAGACACTGTTTATCGGAACGCTTGACAGAAGCATCATCCATCCGCGGGAGATTTTCAAGGAAGCAGTTGAAAACAGTGCATCGCGTCTGATTGCCGTACATAATCATCCCGGTGGATCTCTAAAGGCTAGTGATCAGGACTTGGAAGTCACGCAGATGTTGATGGAAACCGGGTCGATGATGGGCATTCCACTGCTCGATCATCTGATCATCACCAATCAGGGATATTGCTCATTAAGACAAAAAATGATTGTTGATTGAAACCATGAGTTAATGGCTTTATAATGGTAGTGGTGATTAAATGAAGCAATTGACTTTGGTTCAACGGATTTTGATGATTCTGATAGCCGTTGTAATGGCCGTAACCTTTTTATTGAATGTGGTCAAAGTGGCCCAACCCGTTGCCGGTGCTCAAGCCGCCGGGTATGGGTTCTTTGCCATGCTGAGATATGCACTTATCGAAAATCCCATCGAATCACTCAAAAATATCACAAATGATATTACAGCCTTTTATAAACTGAAGCAGGAAAATGATTATTATCGCTCACAATTGGAAATGCTGGCTTTGTACAAAGCCGAGCTGGAAGAGGCTTACCGGCAAATCGCACAACTGAAAGAATTGGCTGATATTAAAACAGCTGCCAATGAATATCAGCTGTCAAGTGCAAAGGTAATATATCGCAGTTTTGACACATTCAACCACGCACTGGTTATCAATCTGGGCTCTGATGATGGAGTGATCGCCAATCAGGCAGTCATTACGACCAAAGGTCTGATCGGTAAAATCGCAGAAGTCGGAAAAAATTCATCCGTCGTACGTTTATTGACGACCCAAGATGTACAAAATAAAGTTGCTGTTAAAATACAACTCTCACCTTCAACAAGTGCTGAAGCAATTTTAGAACGATATGATCCCAATCGCGGGGCTTATGTGCTTCAGCTTCTCGATACCAACTCTGCCGTTTTAAAAGATATGACCGTTATTACCTCGGGTTTAGGAGGTGTGTTTCCAGCCGGATTACTGGTTGGATCGGTCAGTGAAGTCGAACAGTTAGTCAATGCCATCGGCATGAAAATATATGTGACCCCCTCTGCTAATTTTCGTTCTTTCGATTATGTGTTTGTCGTGAATTACCTGCAGGAAGGTCCGTTGCCATGATGTCTTTATTGTTCTTTTCGGCCATGCTGATTTTGGATTTGGTGTTAATGGTTCTGTTCAGAGTCGATCATTCTGCGATGGCATTAAGTTTTATACCGGGGGCAGCCCTGGTTTATATTGCTTTTGAAACATATCAAGAGCCCTTAAACAAAGCCGTAGTTTGGGCATTTTTTACCGGACTCTTGTTTGATTTACTCCTATATAATGCATTGTTTGATTATGCATTGTCGATGGTCATCGTTGTGATCGTCGTAAAGGTATGGTCCAAGCACTTGTCCGAAAGTATTTTCGAACGGATCATGCTTGGTCTATTGCTTGTCTTTGTTCGGGAAATGTCGATGTATGGGCTAGCTCTTTTGCAGGGATTTACTACGATGAATGTTCAGACATGGTTGACGATGCGCGTATTTTTGACGATTTTAGGCAATGTCCCGGTCATCGTCATCGTGCTGTTTTGGCTTGATTTTCAAGATGGATTCGAGGCGAAGCAGCAACGGAAACAACGGCGTAAAGAGCGTGTTTCATGGTACCGGTATAAATAGGGACAATTCTGAAATGAAAATGAGACGTTTGAGTCCAATTACGCTATTTTTTATGCTATAATTTCCCTCAGAAAGGTGGACTGACCTTGAAAAAAATAAAAGTTATATTAATCATGGTCATGCTAGTTTCCGCCTTGAGTGGATGCAGTACGTCCAAACCCGTGATATGTACCACAGTGTATCCGGTCGAATATCTTGTGAAACGAATCGGCGGTGATTTCGTCGAAGTTTGCAGTTTAAGCAATGGACCGATCATTCAGCGTGCGACCATCAAAGAAAATTATAAGCAATTGATCGAACAGGCTGCGGTTGTCATGACCATGGGTCAATTGGAACCTTATTTGCAAATCTATTTGTCCGATATCCGTAAATCGCGTGTCAACATCGTTGATTTGGCATCGACTTCCGTTATTTATGAATTCAAACGATATACGACGGCTTATGTTGCTGGCAGCGAAGTCATATTGGAATCGAAATACTATGATGGTATGGCGTTTGACCGTATCGATATGTATGGCAAAGACCCTATTTTATGGATTGATCCTATCGCAACAACTTCGATGGCCAAAAACATTCGTGACTGGCTGATCAAAAACTATCCGGAAGAAAGAAAGTCGTTTGAAGAAAATTACCTTTCGATTGCTTCGGAATTGGCACGTCTGGATGCAGAATTTCAGTCACTTAAAACCCGCAGGCTCACTATGAAATTTGTTTCTATAACCCCAAGTTTCGGAAACTGGCAAAAAGCATACGGAGTCAGTGTTTATCCGGTAATTTTATCCCGTTATGGCGTAGTTCCCAGCGATGAGCAACTTCAGATCATCAAGCAGCGCATCATTGATGACGGGGTTCAATATATTGCATTTGAACCGAATCTGAGCGAAGATCTACGTGAGTTGTATAATCAATTGCGCACCGAGCTTAATTTGACGCAAATCAATTTGCACAATCTGTACACATTGACACAAAATGACATTGATGGCAATAAAGACTATATGACCATCATGTTTGAGAATTTATCCTTACTTGAATCCATCGGTCAGTAACCTCGCAATGCGAGGTTTTTTCAACCGAAGGTACACTTTATGTTACAATAAGAACGGAGGGAATTTTATGAAAAAACTATTGCTCGTTGACGGAAACTCCATGGTTTTCAGGGCTTTCTATGCAACGATTTATACCCGGCCCATGATCACTTCATTTGGGCAGCCGACCAATGCTGTCTTTGGTTTTGCCAATATGGTAAACAAAGCATTACAGATGCTCCAGCCGGATGCCATCCTTTTTGCTTTCGACTCCGGAAAAAAGACCTTCAGGCACTATCAATACCCTCAATACAAAGGAACGCGCAAAGAGCTTCCTCAAGAACTGATCGACCAGTTTCAGCTGATCCGGCAATATCTCGATGCATCCAATTATCCAAGGATCGAAGTTGACGGATATGAAGCCGATGACATCATTGGTACGATGGCCGTACGCTATCCTCAATGGCAAACCACCATACTGACCTCAGATCGCGATTTATTACAGCTGATCGATGATACGACCTCTGTGATTTTGATGAAAAAAGGAATCACCGAACTGGAACATCTGGATAAAACCTTACTGAAAAGTGAATACGGACTGCAACCGGAGCAAATACCCGACTTAAAGGGACTGATGGGAGACCCATCCGACAACATTCCGGGAATACCGAAAGTCGGCGAAAAAACCGCAATGAAACTTTTGGATGAATATCATAATCTGGAAAACATTTTGGCCAATGCTCATCAGTTAAAAGGCAAACTGAAAGAAACGGTTGAAGAAAATATCGAACTCGCAAAACTTTCCAAAGAACTGGCAACGATATATAAGGATGTGCCTTTGGATATACATATTGATCAATTGGCCAACAAGCCGGATTTAGAAGGCATGGGCAAATTTTTCAGACAATACGAAATGCGTTCGCTTGACCGCATGATTCAAGAAATCTTTTCAAATGATCGTAAAGAAAACGGTTCTTCTGCTGAAAACGAAGCAACATCGACCTTTGATGAATCATTCTTTAAGGATGGTTGTATTATCACAGCACTTCAACCGATCGGACGCGGATATCGGGCGGATTGCTCGGGATTTGTGATCAGTGACCCGGATAAATCGGTGTTAATCGAAAAAGGCGATGATTTACAACTGTTTGCCAAGTGGTTAAACAGTGAATACCTTAAAGTCGGATATGATGTGAAACTACTGTTGCACATCTTTGATACATGGGGATTAACATCCAAAGGATTCAGTGATGATATCATGTTGCTGACATTTTTAGACGATACCATGCTGACGACTCAGGATAAATTAAAAGATAAGTGGGGGATTTCGGTAGCAAAGGATGATCCCAAACAGTCAACCATGCAGTTTGCCAGGGTTGCCGCCAAGGAAATGGAAAACTGTGTTCAACGACTGAAAGAAAAGGACATGTGGGATTTGTATTTCGAAATCGAACTGCCTTTGTTGTTTGATTTGTATGAAATGGAACGGTGGGGTATTTTGATCGATCAACCGACTCTGGATGATATCTCCGTTAAAACATTACAGCGCATCAATGATTTGAGTGAACGTATTTATTTTCTGGCAGGCAGTCAGTTCAACATCAACTCACCCAAACAGCTGGCTGAAGTATTGTTCGATCAGCTACAGTTGCCGTCAAACTCAAAACGTTCGACCGCGGTCGATGTATTGGAGGATTTGGCCGGTAAACACCCGGTCGTCGATGAAATCATTGAATATCGCAAATATCAAAAACTTTACAGCACCTACGCCGAAGGGTTGAAGAAATATGTTGAATCTGATAGTAAAATCCACACTGTATTCTCACAGATTTCCACGCAGACCGGACGGTTGTCCTCGGTTGATCCCAACTTGCAAAACATATCGATCCGCAGTGAGGAAACCAGGGAAATACGAAAGGCATTTATAGCCAAAGAAGGCTGGCAATTGCTAAGTGCAGACTATTCGCAAATCGAATTGCGTATTTTAGCACATATCGCACAGGAAACCGCCATGATCGAAGCATTCAGACAAGGCATGGACATCCATACCAAAACGGCCATGGACGTCTTCAATGTTGATGCAGACAAAGTCACATCACTGATGCGCCGGCAAGCCAAAGCCGTCAATTTCGGGATCATTTATGGGATTTCAGATTTCGGGCTCGCAGCACAGCTGTCGATTTCCCGTAAAGAAGCCGCAAAGTTTATTGAAGTATATTTAAACACATATCCGCAAATCCAGCAGTTTATGGACAGTACCGTGGATTTCTGCAAGGAAAACGGATACGTAAAAACATTGTTTAACCGCCGACGTGAGATCCCTGAAATCAATGACCGTATATACTCCGTTCGTGAATTTGGCAAACGGGCCGCGATGAATGCACCGATTCAGGGAAGTGCTGCGGATCTGATTAAAGTGGCCATGCTGAAGGTTGCACAACAGCTGAAAGAAAAGAAATTGCAGTCTCATTTGCTGTTGCAGGTACACGATGAACTTTTGCTGGAAGTTGCTTCCGGTGAAATGGATGCCGTTAAGCAATTGGTTGTAAAAGCAATGCAAGAAGCCGTTTCACTCAATGTCCCACTGGAAGTTTCGACGGCATTTGGTGTTAACTGGTATGAGGCAAAGTAATCATGCCTGAACTACCTGAAGTAGAAACCGTCGTTCGCACACTCGAATATCTTATTGGCGGGTTGCGTATCACGGAGATCGATATTTTATATCCTCCCATCGTACATGGAGATGTCAGCTCATTTTTATCAGCATTGATCAATAAAAGGTTCACCGGTTTTTCGAGACGCGGAAAGTATGCCTTGTATACCATAGAAGATGTCGTTTTGATGGTTCATCTGCGCATGGAAGGCCGCTTTTATGTATTGGATCATGATTCACCGATCGCAAAGCATACGCATGTCATATTTCATTTGGAAAACGGCAAGCAACTGCATTATCATGATGTGCGCAAATTCGGGCGGATGGAAGTCTTGATGCCAGAGGATGTCGATGACCGTCTGTCAATGCTGGGATTGGAACCTTTTGATACACGTCTGAGCGGTCATTACTTAAAGAAAATGGCGGGTACCCGGGATATCGGGCTGAAAACTTTTTTACTGGATCAACGTTTTGTGGCCGGGATCGGCAACATTTATGCCGATGAGATTTGTTTCTGTGCTCGTCTGCATCCTGAAACCAATGTCAGAAAAATATCACTAAAACGCTTTAACGAGATGGCGATTTGCATTAAAATGATTATGAGTCAGGCCATCGCCGATGGCGGGACCACGATTCGTTCTTATACTTCTTCCTTAGGAGTCAGCGGACGCTTTCAGTTAAATCTCAATGTTCACATGCGCAAAGGCGAACCTTGCCGGGTATGCGGACAGACGATCATTAAAACCAGGGTATCCGGAAGGGGGACATACGTATGTCAACGGTGTCAAAAGCGAATCGCGGATTGAAAATCGCCATTACCGGATCGATGGGTTCAGGCAAAAGCGCTGTCTGTTCCATCATCAAACAAGCCGGCTGGCCTTTGATCAGTGCGGATGAAATCGTTGCTGATTTATATGATTTTGATACCTATGTCAAAACCCGTTTAATAGAATATTTTGGAGATGAAGTTATTGAGGATCACAAAGTCAACCGAAAGGTTTTATTTTCTTGCATGATGAAAAGTGAAAAAGAAAAAAAACGGGTCGAAGAGCTGGTTCATCCGTTGGTAGAAAAGAAAATGATGGACTACTTCGCAAAGCAGGATTCGCCTTTATTGTTTGCGGAGATACCTTTATTATATGAAAGTCAGTGGCAAGGCAAGTTTGATCAGATATGGGTCGTCGCTGCGGATGATGATTTGCGAATTGACCGATTGACCGTCAAACGTAAAGTAAGCAAAGAGCAGGCACTGACACTGATGAGTTATCAGATCGATCAAAAAAGAAAAATGGAATGGGCGGATGTTGTCATTAACAATAATGGCACATTGGCTGATTTATCAAACGTCGTACATCAATTATTGTTAAAAGTGAGCGGAGGTGATGGTAATGTTGAAATCAAATGACGGATTAAGTTTACGTGTCACTCGTACGTTAAGTATGGAAGAAATGCAATCATTGATGCAATGTTATTTGCCTCTGATCGGACATGACGGTGTCATTTTATATTTGAGTGTGATCAGCGGGGATAGAAATGAAGAGTTCACGACACATCAGACATTGCTGCTAGAATCCGATTTGACCATTGATCAGCTAGAAAATGCCAGAACTCAGTGTGAGCGTGCGCACTTGATCCGCACTTTTAAAAAGAGCGTAGGAGATCGTGATTTTTACATCTGGCAGGTCGAACTGCCACTGATCATCAGTGACTTTATGTATCATGAAGTGCTATCCAGACGGTTGTATAACTCACTCGGGAAATCGCGGTTTGATACCATTAAAAAGAAGTTCACCAAAGAAAAACCGGAATTCTC
>PHAF01000073.1 GCA_002841605.1 Firmicutes bacterium HGW-Firmicutes-10
TTTCGCGTGCAAAAGCTAAAGCATTAATTGAATCCAAGGTGTTAATACCTTGTTTAAAACTGTAATAACCATTATCTGTGGTGAAACTATATTTCGAGTACACATCAATTTTGCCAATTACATCCACGATTTTTATAAATGAGGTAAAATTCATTCGTACATAGTAGTTTATATCAATGTCAAGAAAATTCTCGATTGTCTGTACAGTACAGTTTATTCCATAAATACCAGAATGAGTAAGTTTATCCATGGCATCATTCTTACATGAAAACGGAACGTACATGTCTCTAGGGATTGAAATCATCGCAATGGTACCTTTGCTAGGATTAACAACCATAAGAATATTGACATCACTGCGAGACCGTAATGATATAGGCCCGTTTATGTCTATACCACTCACAAGGACAATAAACGAATCTTTATCTACAGGAACTTCCTTAGTAATATCATCTCTCTTGATTTCTCTTTCAATTGTCCAAAGAACATCAAAATCGACTACAAACCAAGGATAAGACTCGACAATAGATTCAATAACCGCATTATCAATAATTCCAATCTCGAATTCACCGTCATATAACTTTTGAACTGTATCAAAATCCGATTCAGACGTTTGCATATTAACTGTGAAATCAAATCGTTCTGCCAAGTCATCGTTGATCTGCTTAAAACTGTCATTGTCAAATCCGATGGATTGACCAAAGATCGTGTCTGAGTTAATAGAATCCAACGTCAATTTGTTTTTAGACAACTTAATATACGATATTTTATTTGTCTCAAAGTTGGCATTTCCAAAAAGCCGATTAAAAATACTTTGGGAATAGAACAACCCTAACGTTGGAACTAGCATCATGACAACAAAAATTATATTTAATGTTTTCGATCGCTTATATATAATAAACAGGAAAATTAACACTGAAATAATTGAAATCAACATTTCATACCGGAATGGCAAAATGTGATTTGAAAAAAGTGTTACCACAAAAACAATCAATGCAATCAATGAAACAACTTTATATTTTACAATCTTCTTTTTTTTATTCATTATTTTCCACCTACCGCATGAAATTATATCATGTTTACTCTATTTTTCGATATTTTTCGAAAAATCGGACAATTTTTTAGATTAAAGACAGGATCATATTGCGTTTTTCGGTTGATTTTGACTCAAAATAAGCTGCTTTACATATCGCGATCAGAAAGTTTTACTTCCGGGTTCTTAACAAAGTAGTATTTCTTAGCAATTTTCACTATTAATAGAATAACAACAAAAATGGTAAAAAAGAATAAAAACCCATTGATGCCGTAAATAATGTCCCAAAACTCCATATTGCCGGTGTTTGTCTGTTTTTGACCTATTTCAATAGCAAAGGCTAATACGACCGCAACGGTCAATGTATAAAACCACGATATGACCATGACACTTATTTTTGCCAGTCTTTTGAAAACATAGTGCACCAACAAAAACAGAATAAAGCACGCAGATCCAAATATAATAAAATGTAATTGCTTATCATTCAAACTCCAATTGTATCGATTGTTTAGTTGAAGAAAACTTCTGTGAATAATTGTTATTCCTTCAATGACCCAATACAAGAAATCCTTCATATTTGCCCTCCCTTATTTTTCTGCTCTGAAAATCAGATTGACAAATTACTTCTGAAATAACTTAAGTTTTATGGTGATGTTTTATGATTCTTGTTTTTACCATAAAGCAAGCCGATCAAAGCTATGACGATCAAACCGATAACCACCAGTGCTCCTATCAAAACGATATCCATCGGATGCTCGTCTTTGATATCGACATCACTGACGATATACTCCCCGCCAAACAAAACCTCAAACTCCACATATCCCTCATCCACTGTGACCGACTGAGAATTGAGTTCTAGCATTTTTGAATCGCTGTCATAGCGATACAAGTTCAGCGGAGTATTATGAGCAAACATTCCGCCAATATACACGCGCACGATCGTACCAATCGGTAACTCATCCTCATGGTTAAACCGGATGGATTGAAAGCGCGTACTATCCAACAAAGCCGAAATCTCGTTCTTATTATATGAGACCGTCTGAATACCGACATCGATGCTCAAACCGGATATTACAGAACGCCCGTCAATCGACCATCGATACAGCATCATCCCCTGCTCATCCATCTTTGAGATTTCCAACATTTTCGCTGCTCTGCGTACTTTATCCAAAACCTCCGCACTTAGAAAGGTTGAACCGTCAATAATGACCGGAATCAGTGTTGCCGTCGTCATATAGACAATATCCCCTAACTCCTGTAATTTCGTTTGAGGTGCTTCCAGTGAGCGGGTCACAAAAATCGTATAAATCCTCGACTGACCGTTTTCCGCAACGACCGTGACCTGAATCCGGTTTTCACCAAGCATCAATAAATCCACATTATCGATGATCACACTGCTCTTGAGATCTGCGGCCTCTGCGATCACCAGCACATTGTCCACCACATTCTCAACTTCGAGCCGATACTCAAGCACGGATGGAGAGAAATCAAGCGGATAACCCTCGATTTCCAGAAGTTTCAATGCTGAATTTGATGATAAAAGTGTGACATTGCCAAATACATCTTTCCGTATGACATTGATTTTATAGGTTCGTCTTGACCCGTTTTGCGCCGTCACGACAATATTGATCACGTTTTTATAAACCGTCAAATTGAACGTCGAATCCTCTTTGACCGATGCGTTGGGGTCCTCTGCTTTCGCAAGGATCCGTATACGGTCTACATTATTTTCAACGACCAGCGAATATTCCATAATATTGCGCAAAAACCCGATATCCCCCGCATTGGTCGTCAGTTCTGAAAGAAAATTGTTATCAGATTTTGGGGAAACCGTGGTAATCAGTTTGGTTGTTCCACTACCCGAAACGGATTGCTGGGATTCGAATAATACGCCCTCAACACTATTGATCGAAACATTGACCGTCCCATCGACCGTAAACATTTCCTTAGCTTTAAACCGGATACTCATAAACGAAACTGTACCGCTTTTACCTTCGGTTGACGTTGCGATGACTTCATTTTCCGTATTGATCGACACATTGAATCCATTGAGTCCTGCGGGACTTCCAATGATTTCCAGCAGATCACTATCAAAATCCAGCTGTGCCGTTATCTTTTCAAGTTCATCTTCTGATTCAAAAGCAAAGGTCAACGTGATCTCCCCATTGACCTCGATGGTGCTGTTACCGGATATTGAAGTCGAAAGTTCCGTAGCTCTTACAAGCACGGATTGCAATGATATCAACATGATCACTAACAGAAACTTGATGAATTTTTGCATACATACCCCCAAATATTAATCTCTTATAGCATTATATCACTGAACGAACACAAAAAAACAGAACCAGGTTCTGTTAATTGTCTAATTCTTCCATGACTAAGCCGTTTTCAAACAAATATGTTGCCAATTCAATACCGACATAACGTAAATGCCACGGTTCATATATATATCCGGTAATTTCCGTTTTGTCTGCGGGATAACGGATGATAAATCCGAATGTATGCGCATTTTCGGCAAGCCACTTTCCCTCACGGCTATCCCCAAAGTCATTGACCAATTTCCCACTGGCACTTGGCGAGGTCACATCGATGGCTAAACCCGTCTGATGTTCACTGTGCCCGGGTTTTGCTGAGAACGAATTCGCTCTTTCTTCTCCATACAGATCGACATATTTTTGGTACAGTCGTTTCTGCACGGAATAACTTCGATATCCCGATTGAAACCAAAGTTCCATACCTTCTTCTTTCGCAGCGCTAAACAACGTTTTCAACGCAATATTGACATCTCTGCGGATCATCACATTGCTTGCCCTCGGTGATGTTGCCACCTGCGTCTTTATTAAGTCGTGCGGGACAAAATCTGCGGGTAAGCCAATTTCCTTATTCACCAGAATCGTTATCGGACGAAAGTAGTAATGCGGATCTTTGGATAACCTGAATGTGCGAATAAATTCTTGATACACCAAAACCCGCATTTCATCGTTGACCAAGGACAAGTTGCCTTCAGTTTCTTCAACGAATCGATACGTACCCGTGACTGGATGATCGCTGATATCTTCCGGAGGACGCATCGTACAACCGGTCAACAAAACCAACACCACCAACAGAAATTTGTTCATTTTTTCTCCAAAGCTTGATTACTTTTTAAGTTGTTTCAGCTTTCGTACCGCTTTTTTAGCCAATGGCAAAACGCTTTCAAACAGATGATATACCAATGGCTGAATGATCAAATCAAACTCCCCGATAAATTCATCGACATGCGCACCCAACGAACGCTTAAACTCCCAAAGACGATCATTTAAATCGCCATTGACCCCGCCGAAATTAACAAACTCACAGCCTACGGACCGGGCATTCTCCATAGCTTTTGACCACATCAGATATCCGGGCTCATATTTTGAAAACTCAATGTTCATCCCCGAATACACGTATTCTGCTGTTTTGTTATGAAAAAGTACAAGCAAGCCGCCGATATCGGTCACGCTTCCATACTTTATTTGCATTTCAAGGAAAAATTCCTTTTCTTTTATAAAATTTTCGAGTTGAACACGCTGCTCTATTACCCGGTTTGTCTCTTTTTTGGCTACAGCAAGCGCTGATTGAAGCTGCTCTATGGAATCCGTGCATATATTTATACTTTCATTAATATCGATACTAGCCATAAACAAGACGGTTTTATCTTCAAATGCATCAAAAAAGCGCTGAAAATATTCACGGTTGCGAAGCGATATGCCCTTGCGTGCTTCGGTCAACTCCATCAGATAAGCAAAAGAATCGAGTTTCTCCTTCGAAAAAACATCAACCTTCACATTCTTCTTCACAGCGATTTTGATATTTCTTTTCGCCGAACTGGTGTAGCGTTCTTCCATATCTTCACTGACTTGCGCAACGGCATTGAAGCGTGGCTGAGCATATGCGCTCATCGGCGTTTCAAACCCTTTGTGAACGATGTTTTTATCCAAACCCAAATAATAATCAAGCAACTGTGACTGTTGTTCGATGACATTGCCTTTGGCATCGAGTTTACGATAAACCTGATTGGGATCAAACTTGACACAAAAAGCTCCCTGCTCTTTCGCCGTTTTTTTAATGTGCGAAATGAAGTCTTTTGCATATTTTTCATTCGAGATCAACGGACCGCGCGGGATGTAGAAGAGTTTTTTGCCAAAAGGAAAAGTGCGGACCAGAATCTGCACCGCACATACGATATTACCATCCGACTCACCCACGATCCTCAAACTCTTCCATTCGCGTTTGACGGTCGACCAGCCGGACATTTGAAACATGGAACCTTCACTGTGACCGCTGACGAAATTATCATAGTCGGCGATCAAAGGATCATTTCTGAATACAATACTCACGAGCATCCCTCCGCGCACATTATATCATAAGTCATTTTGAATGTGAACATTCTAAGAAATCCCCTAAAATTAAGGGATTTAGATGAGTTTCTAAAAGAAAAAAGCGCTTAAGCGCTCTTACGACCTTCATAATGGCCACATTCGCAAACGCGATGCGGTTGTTTGAATTCTCCGCACGACGGACACTTGACCAAAGTTACTTGCGGTAATTTGTAGTGCGTTCTGCGTTTTGCCTTACGGGTCTTCGAATTTCTTCTTTGTTGAACTGCCATGTTTCAACACCTCCTGTTCATTGCGGGTTATAATCTTTGAGCTTTGCTAACCGTGGATCAATCTTTGACTTCTTCGCAGCCTCGTAATCCTCTTCCTTAATGACTTCCCAGCCATCGCCCTTGGGATATTCTTTTAAATCAGGCTTAACGACTTTCAGCGGGGCTTCCATTAAGATCAACTGATATACAAGTTCGAACAACTCTATCACATCGCCTTTGACAACCTCGACATCTTCATTCTCATTTTCACTTGGAATAAATGAGAACACCTCGGTTGCCATCGTCTCTAATGGTACGATCACATCTTCCAATGTCACCGCACAAGGTACGACCATGGTTCCTTGAATGGAAAAATTCACGACGAACCGGTTACAATTGCTGTCATAACGGCCTTCACCTTTAACAACAACGTCTCTTACATCTCGCAAGCGGTCACTGTGTTGAAAAGCGCCGGCACTAAACTGAATCCGCTCTTCAAAAGGCAATACTTCATCTGCATGCTGATACAGCTCGGTTTTCGACCACTTCACAAAATCACCCTATTCGTTAACGTGATAATTATATGTAAAATCACGGGTAAAGTCAACTAAAAGAAAATATTGAGTTTATCAAAAACTGCCGCTTGCACGGCAGTTTCATTACATCGTAATCTCGGTAGATTTAGTAACCTTCATATAAATAAACAGTGAGACCACCGTCAACGCCGTCAGCACCGAAGCCAACGCTGCCGCATAACCGTAGTTTCCACGAGAAACGAAGGAATAAATGGCCAACGTCAACGTGATCGTACGGGCATTGTACAAGATAATAGCCGTAGCAAGTTCGGTAATGATGGTAACCCAACTTAAAATCGCACCGGCAATAATCCCGCTTCCCATCATCGGAATCGTGATCAATGCAAACGTCTTCAGCTTTGAAGAACCAAGACTGATCGAAGCTTCCTCAATGGTGATTGGAATCTGCTGCAAAATCGCAACGGACGAACGAATTGTATACGGAATGCGTCGTATGACCAAGGCAACGACCATAATGGTTACCGTACCGGTCAAAACGACTGGCTGACGGTTAAACGCCATGACCAAACCGATACCAACGACAGCCCCCGGAATAATGAAAGGAATCATCGACAATGTATCAATAAAGGTATTGACAGCGTTTTTACGCCGAACGACCAGATAGGCAATGAAAATCGCCAATACGATCGTAGCAAGCAAAGCCAGACCACCAATATAAAATGTATTGGGGACCGCATTTCTTACCCGAGACAAAGCGACTCTGTAACTGTTAAGCGAATAACCCGGCGCAAACAGTTTACCTGAAGTATTTTGAAACGACTGATAAACGATCAGGATTTGCGGTAAAAACGACAGGAATACCACAAAATAAGAGAATAAGTGAATAAAAACATTAAACAGTCCCTTCGCCTTTTTGCGCTCAATGGTATTCAATGAGTTCATCGTAAAAGTGAAATGACTGGCCACATATTTTTGAATCAAGAAAATCGTTGCTGTGATGAAAATCGCAACGACACTGATCGTAGCAGCAAAGTTGAAGTTACGCCCTGTTTCGCCCATAAACTGATTATAGATTTCAACCGGGAATACCCGATATCCCTCTCCGATCAACAGTGGTGTACCAAAGTCAGCAAAGGCACGCATAAATACCAGTAACCCCGCCGCAAATATCGTCGGCATCGTCAAAGGTACGATGACCTTAAAGAAACGCTGAATACCGCTGACACCCATGTTGGCCGAAGCTTCAATCAATGAATTATCGATTTTCTTAAGGGCTCCCGAAATATACAAAAATACCAACGGGAACATTTGTAATGTCAGCACCAATAGAATGCCGTTGAACCCATAAATGTTGGGAATCGTTATTCCGGTCACATTACGTATGAAAACCGTAATCATGCCACTGCGACCCAACAATTGAATCCAGGCATACGCACCGATAAACGGAGCAGACATCGAACATAAAATGATGACGATCTGCAAGAACGTTTTTCCGCGAATATGGAACATATTGTAGAAATAAGCTAACGGATAACCGATGAGCATCGTCAAAATCGTTGCCCAAATCGTTACCTTAAAGCTGTTGGTCAATGTCGAAAAATAATAAGATTGTTGGAAGAACTGTTCAAACCACTGGAAAGTAAGATTACCATCAATATCCGTGACCGAACTGCGCAAAATCATAAACAACGGATATAACAGGAATAATGCATACAAAATCAGGATCGAATACGAGATTATGGTCCAAACATCCAATACTTTTTTCTGCTTCATACTACTTACCTACATATTGTTCGTAGTCGTTGCGTACCCCGCTAAGACAATTGCGCTGGCCATCTTCGGTAAACACATTGATCTTCTCAGATTTCACTGTCAGATAAATCTCGGTACCTGGAGGAGTGATACTGTCAATGCGCGACTCCTGAACGATTTCCGCATGAACGCCATTTTCAAACTTAACTTGATAATGAGTATTCAGACCTAAGAAAATACTGTCTTCGATGACTGCTTTGATACCGGTAGTCGAATTTTCCAAAATCACAAACTCTTCCGGACGGATCGAAACTTTAACTTTCATCGTTTTCTTAAATTCATCTTTAACATGATTCATAGCCACTTTATAACCGTTGGCAAACACTAAGAAAGACTGTCCGTCCTCAGCGCTGAGCTGTGCATCCAATAAATTGGTACGCCCGATAAAAGAAGCAACGAATAAATTGGCCGGACGCTGATAAATATCTTTCGGTGTTCCGATATGCTGAATAAACCCGTCTTTCATGATCGCAATTCGATCACTGACTGCCATCGCTTCTTCCTGATCATGAGTCACATAAACGGTTGTGATACCGACGTTATGCTGAATATTTTTGATGGCCGTGCGCATTTCCACACGTAGCTTCGCATCAAGATTACTCAAAGGTTCATCCATCAGCAAGACATCCGGCTGAATGACGAGTGCACGAGCCAAAGCGACCCGCTGTTGCTGACCACCGGACAGTTTTTCCGGCATACGGTCACCAAACTGAGCGATTTGCATCAATTCCAAAAATTTCTGCGTTTCGATTTCCCTTTGTTCCTTGGAAATCTTACGATTGGTCAAACCGAAAGCAACATTCTTCTTAACCGTAAGGTGAGGAAAAATTGCATAATTCTGGAATACCATACCAATATTGCGCTTCGCCGGATCCAGGTCATTGATACGCTTCTCGCTAAAATAAAAATCGCCGCCTTCAATCGTGTTAAACCCGGCTATCATTCTTAAAAGCGTTGTTTTCCCGCATCCCGATGGACCAAGGAGGGTGAAGAATTCACCCTCCCTGATATCCAGCGATAGATCCGAGATAATCGTATTATTACCGTAGCGTTTGACAGCATTACGGATTTTGATGTTCACACTCATATCTCAATCTCCCTCTTTAATTGAATTACTTGTTAACTTCTGCCCACAGATCAGCAAATTTCTTTTGATAATCAACTTTTTTGCTGGCAACGTATGGGATGTCTTCAAATACCAAGTTGATTTGCGAGAACGGTTTCATATTCGGATTGGTATTAGCAATACTCGTATTAACCGGACGGTTTGTCAAGCTGGCAACGATCGTCTGACCTTCAACTGAAATCAAGAAGTCCAAGAACAATTTAGCATTGTCCAGGTTTTTAGCACCGGCAACGATAGCAGATGCAGCAGGTAACCAAACAGCACCTTCTGTCGGATAAAC
>PHAF01000074.1 GCA_002841605.1 Firmicutes bacterium HGW-Firmicutes-10
TTTGCTGAAAGTACTGTTGATGCAACAAGTTTCCAAAAACAGTTTCTCGGAAATCAAAACCGTCAAGAAAACTTCCGTACGTCAATATCGCAGCTATTCGCTCAACATCGGCGAACGTCAAGGTGTCAGCGCCGCGAAAATTTTGCGTAATACCGAAATGTACTGCGGTATCGATCCTGCTTTGGTCGGAAAAATCAAAGTAAGCCGCAACTCGACACTTGTCGAAGTCGCTTCACATGTCGATCCGAAAGTATTTCAACGCTTAAAGAAAATGGGCGGCAATCAAAAAGTCGTCATCGAAACCCTCGAATCCAGAGACAGAAGATAAAACAAAGACCGACAACTAAACTTAATTAGTGTCGGTCTTTTTTAGTCTTCTTTTTTAACGTAAACATCTCGTGGCCGGCTGCCCTGAGAAGGTCCGATGACCCCCTGCTCTTCCAGAGCATCGATCATGCGGGCTGCACGATTATAACCCAAGGCGAATCGCCGCTGCAAAGAGGAAGTCGATGCTTTCTGGGTGGAAATAACGTATTCTTTGACCTCTTCAAAAAGCGGATCTTCATTGGCATTTACAAAACCTTCATTTTTATCCACACCTTCAAGACGGATAAATGCATCATCATAGCGCGGTTTTCCTTGTGCACTGGCAGCCTCTGCTACCCTTTTGACTTCATCATCTGAAACAAACACGCCTTGAATACGGATGGATGCCGGCTCCCCGATCGGGATATAAAGCATATCGCCATAACCAAGCAGTCGCTCGGCACCGATATGGTCAAGGATCGTCCGTGAATCAACGCCGCTGGAAACCGCAAAAGCGATTCTTGACGGTATGTTTGATTTGATGATACCGGTAATGACATCCACGGAAGGACGTTGGGTAGCAACGATCAGATGAATGCCTGCGGCTCGAGCCAACTGAGTGATCCGCTGGATACTGGCCTCAACATCTTTACCGGCAACGACCATCAAATCGGCCAATTCATCGATGATGACAACGACCCAAGGCATCAAAGCCAAATGTTCAGCGGGCTTAGCAAGGACCATTTCATTATATGCGGTTATATTTCTCACGCCGACTTTAGAAAATACTTCATAGCGGTTTTCCATCATCATGACAATGACTTTCAAAGCTCTTGATGCCTCAGCGGCATCCGAAATTACCGGACCGATCAAATGAGGGATTTGGGTAAAATTGGTAAACTCGACTTTCTTCGGATCAACAAGCAAGAGCTTGACTTCATCCGGCGTCGTTCTCATCAGCAAGGTAGTGATGATCGAATTGATGCATACGCTTTTCCCGCTTCCGGTAGCACCGGCAACAAGTAAGTGAGGCATTTTGTCCAATTCACCGTAAACCGGACGTCCCATCAAATCCTTACCCAAGATAAATAACAGTTTTTTATTAATTTTATCCGAAGGGATCGAATTAAGCAGTTCGACCAGCCGGACCGGAGTCATTTCCACATTCGGAACTTCGACACCCACTGCATTTCTTCCCGGTATCGGCGCTTCGATACGAATATCCTTCGCCTGCAATTCCATTTTGATATTATCCTGAATCGCAGCGATTTTACTTATTTTCACATTTGATTCCGGCCGGACTTCAAATTTCGTTACTGCCGGACCGATATGCGTTCCGACCAGTGTCGCATTGATTCCAAACTGACCCAAAATCTCAATAAGGCGTTTACCTTTGATGACACTGGCGGTCGTATTGGCGCTAGAGCCCTTCTTGATGGTCACCTCATCCAACAATGACATGCTTGGTAAAGAGTAATTCGTGATACCGGAAATCGTCGCAGCTGAACTGGTTTTGACTTCTTCAATCATTTTGTGCTCTGATTTCGGTGCGCTTTTTGGCACAGCTATGACCTCATCGCTGTTGATGAAAATCGTTTTCTTAGGTTTCTGATCAGCAACGGCATCGCTCATCGTGCGCGTTGAAGGCATCGGCATTTCCTCGGGTTTGCTCACGGGAATTTTTACACCGATTTTATTCTTGATTGATACCAGCACGGCCGGTTCAATGAGCAGATAAGCACTGATAATGACAAGGGTAATCAAAACGACAAAGGTACCGCTGCGTGATACCATCGTAGATATCAAGCCGAACATAAATGCACCGATCAACCCGCCGTTAGCACTGACTTCCATATTGAAGACTTCTGATAGAAGTTTCAGAAAATCCGTAAAAACAACAAAACCGGTAACGGTCACATCTTCCGGTGTGGCCAGATACAACAACACGGTCAATAAACCCAAAATCATACCAATCAGTGTCTTCAGACTGAACCAAGGTAATTTCCGTTTAAAAATCAAGTAGACCGAGACCAATACGACAAGTATGTAAACAATAAAAGGAAACTTGCCAAAAAATACGATGACAAGCCCATTTAAAATTTTACCGACGACTCCCAATTGGTTCCAAGCGATAATTACCAACATAATCAAAATCATCGCATAAATGACGATCAGTACTTCATTTCTGATTTTTTCCGCTGATTTTTTTCTTCTGGCCATATATCCCCCATTTATTCCTGAATGTTCAATTCAACGATTGCAGGCAGAATCATCGGACGCTTACCTGTCTCTTTCAATATATAGCGGGTGATTTTATCCTTCGCTTCCATTCGGGCTGCCATATTTTCATAGCGGCCGTCTTTAACCATGTCTACGATGGTTCGCTCCAGGATATTTCCGACTTCCTTAACGATATAATCTGCATCTTTTAAATAAATCACGCCGCGCGACTGTACATCGGGACCGCCGATGACCTCTTTAGTCTTAAAGTTGACCACAACACCGACAACTAATGCACCATCGGTCGCAAGAGTCTCACGATCTTTCAGAACCATTCCCGAAGAATCCAGATGGGTATTTCCGTCAATCATGACTTCCTCAAGTTTTAACAGGGTTGAGGTTTGCTTCAAGATGCCGTCATCGAACTGAGCCACTTGTCCGTTATCGAGAACTACGATACGTCCGGCATTGTATCCCATATTCAAAGCAATGTTTGCATTGTTGACCAAATGACGGTATTGACCTTTGATCGGAATATAATATTTCGGCTTGAATAAGTTGATAAGCATTTTGATATCTTCAATCGATCCGTGCATTGAAAGTACTTTGCGATGATCAAGAGATACGACTTTGCACCCCTCTTTATATAACTCATTTTCCATGGTCGAAGCTTCCCGTTCGGTTCCCGGAACCACAGGTGATGCTATGATCACGGTATCCTCGGGACTCAGCTCGATCATATTGTCTTCATTCATGGCAATTTTGTGCATGGTACGGAATACATTGGGGCCGCTGGCAGAAACGATGACAAGAACATTTTCCATATTGTTGTTATATTTCTCTTTAACGATTTCCAGACCGACCGGTATTTTATAATATCCCATCTTTTCGACATGCTTAAGATACTGACGCTGCGAATCGTTATAGAAAACGATTTTCCGGTCATATTTATTTGCCATCTCGATGACTTCAATTAACCGGTACAAATTTTGTTCATAAAGCATGACGATGATCCGTCCGCCAACTTTTTCAAAGCTGGACTCGATTTCATTGACAATGCGGTGACGCGGTGATGTAAATCCTTCGCGATCTGCCGATACGGATTCCGTCATGAGCGCCAAAACACCTTTTTTACCCATTTCAGCAAACTCAGTGATGTCACATGTAAAGGATTCCGTTTTAATGTCGAAATCAATGATGAACTCGGATGTGTAAACGATATACCCTTCCGGTGTTTCGATAGCGATACCATAACCGTCCGCAATCGAATGGGTCATGCCGAAAGTTTTGACTTTAATGCCGTTTAAAACGGTCTGACCATAACGTTTGATACGATGAACTTTTATACCGGTGATGTTGTGGGTCTTCAATTGATCCTCAATCATAAGCGCAGTCAATGGTGTCGTATACACCGGGATCTGCGTATTTTTCAGTAAGTACGGCAATGCAGACATGACATCATCATGCCCATGGGTAATAAAAATACCCGCAATGCGGTCCTTGTTTTCTATTAAATATGTAAAATCGGGAATGATGGATTCGATTCCTAATTGATCGACATCCGGATACTTTAATCCAGCTTCGATCACGATGATTTGTTGGTTGATTTCGACGACCATGCAATTCTTTCCATCTTCATCCAAACCGCCCAACGCTAAAAGTTTTACTTGATTCATTATCTTTCCTCCTAAACCAAACTTCGGTTTTATTATAGCTTATTTAAACAGCATTTACAATTCTACACAAACCCTACTCAAAAGAAAAGCGGAACACAATCCGCTAAGCTTTCTCGCCGATCAAAAACCATGTTTTACAATCTGTAATCCTGACATTCACCAAATCACCGGACACCACGCCATCCGCTTTAAAGTTGACGAGTTTTTGCGTACGGGTATATCCGCTGTAAATTTCCGGATTTTTCTTTGAGGGACCATCCACCAACACTTCAACCATTCTGCCAATGTATGCTTTGTTGTTTTTAAGTGCATATTGAGCGACTTTTGCGTTCAATTGCGCCAAACGCTTCTTCTTGACATCCTTGGGCACATTGTCGACCATTTGTGCGGCCGGAGTCCCTTCTCTCGGTGAGTAGATGAAAGTAAACGCATTGTCAAACTGACAAAAATCCACGATGTCCAATGTCTGCTGAAACTGCTCGTCAGTCTCATTGGGGAATCCTACGATAATGTCAGTTGAAAAGGCACAATCCGAAATACGTTCTTTAAGTTTGACAAACAAAGTCTTGTACTCATCGATGGAGTACCTGCGTCCCATGATTTTTAGCACATCGGTATTTCCGGATTGCACCGGCAAGTGAATATAAGGCATGATATTTTCAAATGAGGCAATGATATCGATCATCGCATCTGAAAAATCCCAGGGATGACTTGTCGTGAACCGGATTCGCTCGATTTTAGTTTCGGCGACCGACTTTAACAGCAACGCAAAATTCGCCGGTTCTTTCAGATCTTTTCCATAAGCATTGACGTTTTGACCGAGCAAGGTGATTTCTTTAAATCCCCGACCCTTCAGTTCCTCGACTTCACTGATAATATCTTCAATTAGACGAGAACGTTCTTTGCCGCGAGTGTAAGGAACGATGCAATATGTACAAAATTTGTCGCAACCGTACATGATATTGACCCATGCTTTATGTGTCCCGAATCGTGATACCGGCAAATTTTCAATAACTTCGCCTTCTTTTGAAAATACTTCGATCGTCCGCTCTTTGTTCATCGAAACTTGATACAACAGTTGTGGTAAACGATGGATGTTGTGAGTTCCAAATATCAAATCGACATGCGGGTAAGTTTTCAGTATCGTATCCACGACTTCTTCTTCCTGAGGCATGCACCCGCATACACCCAGAATCAAATCAGGGTTCGTCAGTTTAAGATGCTTCAGGTTGCCGATTTCACCAAAAACCTTATCTTCGGCATTCTTTCTGACGGCACATGTGTTGAGCAGTATAAAATCCGCATTGTCCGTCGAAGTCGTCATCGTGTATCCCATTGCCTCTAGAATACCAGCAATCGTCTCTGCATCTCTTTCGTTGGCCTGACATCCATAAGTACGCAGATAGTATTTGCGCGCCTTACCCATATCCCTCACGACATCCGGTAAGTCAAAAACCAATCGTTCGATTGGTATATCATTTTTCGTTCTTTTTTGAGCCGACTTCAAGTCAGGCAAAATCCAGTCTTTTTTATTTTCTTTCATGAGCATTCCTTCACAATATATCTAGAAAAGAAAACCAAGCATTGCTTGGCTCTTTTATACTTGGAAAATCGCTTGAGTTGGGCAAACTGAAATGCAAGCTCCGCAATCAATACAAATTGATTCGTCGCAGAAAGCTTTTCCATCATCTTCCATTGACAAAGCACTGACCGGGCAAACACCTACACATGCACCACAACCGATACACAAATCTTTATCTACTCTTACTGGCATCAACGATTACCTCCCTTTACTTTGACATTATAGCAGAAAGCAAGGGTCACAACAAGAGTGAAAGTTAAGGTCTTATCTGAATACGTTCGACGAAATTCGCCCGATTCGACGAATCAAATCTGACATAAATCGCAGAAAATACCGCTTCAGATTCAGCAATCGTATATTTCGTGGCTGTTTTCTGAATGATTCTTGCTAAAACTTCCGCAATATCCCTGCCGATGATGCTTTCATACGGACCGGTCATACCGACATCACTGATAAATGCACAACCGTCGATGATCCGCTCATCCGCTGTTTGAACATGCGTATGAGTACCAAATACACCGGCCAGAACATTTTTATAGTGATAGGCAAATGCGATCTTCTCGCTGGTTGCCTCTCCGTGCAAATCGACGATGTGAACATCCGCATTTACGGTTTCAAGGATTTTATCCATACTCTCGAATGGGCTTTGGGATACATTTTCCATAAACACCTGAGTCATCAGATTGGTTACTGCCAGAGTTTTTTCTTTGACGCGAAACACTTTAGTCTGATTCAAATCGCTGGTAGGCAACAGGTTGGCAGGAAAAACCAGCCGGTCTGCCTGATCTTTGATCATCATGATTTCACTTTTGGAATATGCATGATTTCCCAAAGTTATGCATTGAATGCCGTTTGTGATGAGTTCCTGATAAATACGCGGTGTAATACCTTTACCGTGAGCAGCATTTTCACCATTTGCAATAACGAAATCGATGTCATAACGCTGCTTAAGGGCAGGCAGATGTTTTTTAACAGCTGCCCGCCCTGATGCTCCAACGATGTCGCCTATAAACAGGATATTCATTATTTCGCCAATTCGGAAGCTCTGACTTCGCGAATGACAGTTACTTTGATCTGACCGGGATATGTAAGCTCGTTTTCGATTTTTTCACGGATCGCACGAGCCATACGGTGACAAGCCATATCATCAAGTTTGTCCGGAACGACCATGACGCGAATTTCACGTCCAGCCTGAATGGCAAATACTTTGTCCACTCCTTCAAAGGAAGTAGCGATTTTTTCCAACTGTTCCAAACGCTGAATGTAGTTTTCAAAGGATTCAAAACGTGCACCCGGACGCGCTGCACTCAATGTATCGGCAGCCGCAACCAGTGTTGCAATGATGCTGTTAGACTCAACTTCGCCATGATGCGACTCAATGGCATTAATGACTACCGGATGCTCGCCGTGCTTCTTAGCAATGCGTGCCCCGATCTCAATGTGAGTGCCTTCCATCTCAAAGTCGACCGATTTACCAATGTCATGCAATAATCCTGCACGTTTGGCCAACTGCTGATTCAAACCGAGTTCAGCAGCCATCATGCCGGTCAAATGAGCAACTTCCATACTGTGTTGCAAAGCATTTTGACCATAACTGTAACGATATTTCATGCGACCGATCAAGTGAACGATTTCTCTGTCCACCTTATGCAAACCGAGTTTGAAGATTGCTTCTTCCCCGGCCTTTTGGATCGTTTCTTTTAATTCTGCTTGTACTTTATGTACGACTTCCTCTATACGTCCCGGTTGAATCCTTCCGTCTTTGATCAGTGTTTCCAAAGCCAACCGCGCTGTTTCGCGACGGATTGGATCAAAACATGAAACGGTGATAGCTTCCGGTGTATCATCGATAATCAGATCGACACCGGTTGCCTGCTCGATCGCACGGATGTTACGGCCTTCACGACCGATGATGCGACCCTTCATCTCTTCTGAAGGCAGACTGACCACAGAAACCGTACGTTCTGTTGCTTCTTCCTGAGCATAGCGCTGTATCGCCAGTCCAATAATATTTCTAGCCACATCGGCTGCTTTTGAACGTGCTTGATCTTCTTGCTCTTTAATATAAGAAGTTACTTCATTTTCCATGCGTTTTTCAACGACTTCCATCAATTCCTTCTTGGCCTCATTGACCGTCATGTTGGCAATACGTTCCAACTCGGCCAATTGCCCGTCGATTTTTCCTTGTAGTTCCTTTTCCAGTCTCTCCAGTACACTGTATTTTTCAGTCAATTGTTTGTTTTTTTCTTCGATTTGTTTTTCTTTATGTGTCAACCCTTCATCACGGAAATTCAGGTTATCTTCACGCCTTGAAAGTTTGTTCTCATAATCTGAGACTTCACTACGACGATCCTTGATTTCTTTTTCCGCGGCAAGCTTTAATTCATAGACCTGCGTTTTTCCATCTAAAACAGCCTGACGTACCATATTTTCAGACTTGATCGCAGCTTCTTCCATGATTAATCTTGCTTTTTGTTGATCTCTATTTAAACCTAACTTAGAAAGCATAATCATGATGACTATGCCAATTGCAAAACCAGCAATACCAGACAGAGCGGAATAAGTAAGAATTTCTCTCATGTTATTCCTCCATCTATTTGAATGTTTGAGTCATGTAACTCTGTTTATATAATACATAATTTATGCCACTTAAACAATATGAAAGCAATAATAACTGTATTTAACCAAAAAAAACAAGCGGTTACCGCTTGTTAAATCGTTTCTTTCGCAAATAGCTTCGCTTTCAATGCTGTAAAGATCTTATCATAAACTTGCGGATTTGCCTTTAAATAACCGCGCACCGCTTCTCTTCCCTGACCGATTTTCTCACCTTCGTAAGAAAACCATGCTCCGGATTTTTGGATGATTTCATGTTCTACGCCTAAATCGATGACTTCACCGGTCTGTGAAATCCCTTCACCGTACATGATTTCAATGACCGCCAGCTTAAATGGCGGAGCGACTTTGTTTTTGACAACTTTGACATTTACCTTATTACCGATCAAGTCAGTGCCGACTTTGATGGCTTCGCTTTTACGTACATCCAGACGGATCGATGCATAAAACTTTAACGCCCGGCCTCCCGGGGTAACTTCCGGATTGCCAAACATGACCCCAACTTTCTCACGCAGCTGGTTAATGAAAATAACCGTGCAGTTTGAACGGTTCATGACACCGGACAATTTGCGCATTGCTTTTGACATCAGGCGAGCCTGTAAGCCGACATGAGCATCTGACATCTCACCGTCAAGTTCCGCTTGAGGCACTAAGGCCGCAACCGAGTCCACAACGATCAGTTCAAACGCCTGACTCTTTATCAGCAGTTCCGTGATTTCCAGCGCTTGCTCGCCGCTATCAGGCTGTGAAAGGATAAGATCCTCGATATTGACGCCCAACGCCTGCGAATACATGGGATCGATGGCATTTTCCGCATCGATGAAAGCCGCTTTTCCGCCTCGCTTTTGAACTTCAGCGATTGCATGAAGTGCTAAGGTCGTTTTACCGCTGGATTCTGGACCAAAAATTTCAATGATCCTCCCTTTCGGATAACCACCGACACCCAGCG
>PHAF01000075.1 GCA_002841605.1 Firmicutes bacterium HGW-Firmicutes-10
CATAGGTCAAATTTTCTCAGGTCATAATGCATTGACTTACCTAAGTCTCTTAACAGTGTTATTTGTGTACATCCTTATTTACAAGACATCCCTAGGACTTCGAATTCGTTCTGTTGGTGAAAATCCGCATGCTGCAGAATCTGTTGGTGTCAAAGTTATTAGAACTAAGGTAATTGCATTAATAATCGGAGGAGTCATTGCCTCATTTGGTGGTATGTATATGTCGATGGGTTACCTTCCATTCTTTACAAGAGATATGGTCAGTGGACGTGGTTTTATCGGGATTGCGGCCCAAAATCTCGGTGGGGGTGTGCCGTTGTATTCCTTGATTGCTGCTCTGTTTTTTGGATCAGCGGATGCTATTTCCAATGTTTTTCAAACACTTCGCATTCCAGCTGAATTTATGCAGATGTTACCATATGTCGTAACGATTATCGGATTAATGTTTGTAGGTACTACCACTAAGGACAGTAAAGAAAAAGTGAAGAAAATAAAAGAAATTAAAGGAGAAACTGTATGAAAAAAATACCCCTGATCATCGATTGCGATCCAGGCCATGATGATGCAATTGCTTTGCTGATTGCATTAGCAAGTGATAAGTTTGATTTAAAAGGAATAACCACTGTTGGAGGAAATCAAACAGTTGAAAAAACCACATCTAATGCACTTAAGATATTGGAGCTTGTTGGCAGAACTGATGTTCCGGTTGTAAGCGGTAGAAGCAATCCAATGATGAGCAAACTTCGAGTAGCTGAAGATGTTCATGGTGCGAGTGGTATGGATGGACCTGTTTTACCAGAACCCAAGACTTTGCCACTTAATATGAACGTTGTTGATTTCATTGCAGAGCAAGTACAACTGAGTGAAGATCCCTTTGTTTTGGTTGCAGTTGGTCCATTTACAAATATTGGTACATTTCTATTAGCGTATCCACATCTGCATCATAAGATTGAAAAGATCCATGTTATGGGTGGTGGGATTTATGAAGGAAATCGAACTCAGTTAGCAGAGTTTAATGTATGGAACGATCCTGAATCTGCGAAAGTTGTAACAGACTCCAAAATCCCAGTCCATTTCTTTGGGTTGGATGTAACTCATAAGGCACTGATAAGGCAAGATGAATTCCACCTTTTTAGAGATGAAAAAGGACCGATTTTTCAATTTGTAGCAGACTTGCTTGATTTCTATTCAATTTGCTATGTAAACGAGAGAAAATTGGAAGGGTGTCCTATGCATGATTCATGCGCTGTAGCAAGTTTGATCGATCCAAATATGTTTAATGGATACGATGCCTTCATCGATATTGATATTGAAGGTTCAAGAACACGGGGATCCTGTATCGTCGATATTCGCCCAATAGAACGACGAATGGGTCAAAACAATGGAGTATTTTACATGAATGTTGATAGACTGAAATTTTTGAGATTAATAATTGAATCTTGCCAAAAACTTGAGCAAGATTTAAAGAATTGAGGTAAGAAAATGAGAAAACATATAGTAATTGATTGTGATCCTGGAATTGATGATGCCATTGCATTACTCATGGCATTTGCAAGTGACAAACTAAATATAGTAGGCTTAACTACGGTTTTTGGTAACAATTCTGTTGAGTTGACCACCAAAAATGCGCTCATCTTGAATGATACGTTCAATTTGAAAACAAATGTTTACAAAGGTGCAGCCAAAGCTCTCTACATGCCTAACAAGAAATTCGGCGATTTTCACGGCAAGAACGGAATGGGAAATGTTGAATTTGCATACCCAGTAAGCAAAGAAAATGAAGAGTATGCTTGGGATGCAATTTATCGTGAAGCAAAGAAATACAATGGTGAACTAACAGTTGTAACGCTGGGACCGGTTACCAACATCGCAATAGCTTTATTTAAGTATGAAGATTTACATCTGTATATTAAAGAAATTATCATGATGGCTGGTACGACAACGGTTGGCAATGAGCGCCCGTTTAGTGAAGCAAACGTAGTATCTGACCCACATGCAATGCAAGTAGTTTTAAATTCCGGGATTCCATTAACAATGATTGGATTAAATGCAACGGAAACAACCCGTATGACCGAAGAAGAGCATGATTTAATTCTAGACAAGAAAGAAGATATTCTGCCGGAAGTTCGTGGAATGCTTCGGCACTATAAGAATATTCAAAACACTTTAGGCTCACCTGGGATGGTCATTCATGATGCTGCAGCAATCTTCGCTGTTATAGATCCTGAAAGCGCAGTATCGGAAGTCTTCAACGTTGAAGTTGAACTAACAAATAATGCAATGTTTGGACGAACAATTGTTGATATTCGCCGTCACTCTAGATTGCCAAAAAACTGCAGGGTAGTTGAGAGAATAGATAAAGATAATTACCTAAAAACTCTAAAAGAAACGTTGGCGTGGAAAGGAAACCAGTAATGACTGATACATTAGTAAAAAAGATGCATCACATTGATGTTTTTCCGGGAGAAGTTGGTCGCTATGTTTTGTTGCCTGGTGATCCATTTAGAACGGACTTGATTGCATCATTTTTTGAAAATCCCCAACTTATCGCACATAAACGAGAACATAAAACATGGATAGGAACACTTCATGGCAGACGTGTAGCGGTGACTTCGACTGGAATGGGTTGCCCTTCTGCGGCAATAGCCATTGAGGAATTAATTCGTGCAGGGGCAGATACTTTTATTCGAATCGGAACTGCAGGTAGAGTCAATGAGGCATCGAAGTCTAAGGATTTGGATGGAGTAATATGTACTGGAGCAGTACGTGATGAAGGAACTACAATTCATTATGTACCCATAGAATATCCCGCTATCGCAGATAGACACTTAGTTGATGCCTTAGCAAAGGCAGTTAAAAAGAATGGTAAAAACTATTTAGAAGGTATAGCACAAACTAAAGACTCTTATTACGGACAGCATGAGCCTTTCATTATGCCAAATGAAGATAGACTAGTCTCACGATGGAAGGCTTGGGAACGTTCTAACGTTGTATGTTCTGAGATGGAATCTGCTGCGCTATTTGTAGTAGCTTCAATAAAAGGCGCAAGAGCTGCGTCAATCATGTCATTTAGAAACATGGAAGACACCATTCAAATCGTTTGTGATGCTTTAAAGACTATCATGGACATGGATGACAAAATTGATATTAAATGAGACTAGTTTTCTAAGTTTCTTTTGAGTCTTTCGTATAATTTAGTCAGAAACGGGATGGCAAAGCCATCCTTTTTTGTAATCAAATGCGCACTTAACATCGATACGAAGTATATTGAATTGAAATACTCAAATAGGAGTGATAGGATAAATAACGAGGGTGAGAACATGAGCATGGTAATTAGAGATATGAGAATGGATGATTGTCAGAAGATTTCTGAAGCATTTAAACTTCAAGGCTGGAACAAACCGGAAGCACTATATCAACAGTATTTTATCGACATTCAACAAAGAAAAAGAGATGTGATCATTGCGGAGAGAAACAACGAGTTTGCCGGATATGTGACGATACTGTGGACATCCGATTATCCTTCGTTTAGAGAAAACAACATTCCGGAGATCGTCGATCTCAACGTATTGATAAAATACAGAAATCGGGGAATCGCTACTTTGTTAATCAAGGAAGCCGAAAGCAGGATTTTTAGAATCTCTGATGTTGCCGGGATTGGCGTTGGACTGACCCCTGATTATGGCTTGGCTCAAAAACTCTATGTTCAACAAGGTTATATACCCGATGGAAAGGGTGTATGGGCCAAGGGAAGATATCTCAATTATGGAACAGAAATCATGATCGATGATGATGTTGTTTTGTATTTTACGAAAAAGGTTGGTGACATTTAAAGCATATCAACTGATTTGTATATCTCTTAAGAAACTTAAAATGAACTGCTTTTTAGGGGACATAAAAAAACACCCGAAGGTGTTAATTTGTCATGGCTGGGGTAAAAGGATTCGAACCTTTGAATGTCAGAGTCAGAGTCTGATGCCTTACCGCTTGGCGATACCCCAAAGTATGTGCAATCTTGCAAGTTCTATTATATAATAAAAAACGCACAGGAGTGAGAAAATATGAAAAAAGTTCGAACACGTTTTGCCCCAAGCCCGACCGGATACATGCACATCGGTAATTTACGCACCGCCCTATACGAATATCTGGTCGCTAAGAAAGATAACGGAGACTTTATTTTAAGGATTGAAGATACCGATCAAAATCGTCTGGTCGAAGGTTCCGTGGACATTATCTACGATACCCTCAATCAAGTCGGCTTGCACTATGATGAAGGACCCGACCGCCCGGGTGACTTTGGACCCTACGTTCAATCCGAGCGTTTACCCATGTATAAAAAATATGCGGATGAGCTGGTAGAGAAGGGTGGAGCACACGTCTGCTTTTGTGATGAATCCGTTATTCAAGCGCAACGGGACGCGGCCGAAGCTGCCGGAGTACCGTTTAAATTCCAGGATCCCTGTCATCATTTGAGCATCGAGGATGTTAATGATCGAATGGCGAATGAAGCTTATGTTATACGCCAAACGATACAACCTGGCGCATCCACGGTATTTCACGATGAAGTATACGGAGACATCGAAGTCGACCGCGAAATACTGGACGAACAAGTCCTGTTAAAAAGCGATGGCTTCCCGACCTATAACTTCGCTAACGTCATCGATGATCACCAGATGGAAATCAGTCATGTCGTCCGTGGTAACGAATATTTATCATCCACACCCAAATACAACCTGATATATGAAAGTTTCGGATGGGAAAAGCCGAAGTACGTTCACTTGCCTCCGGTCATGAAAGATGAGCAACACAAACTGTCCAAACGTAACGGCGATGCTTCATTTCAGGACTTGGTTTCTAAAGGATACTTGCCGGAAGCGATTTTAAACTACATCGCACTGTTGGGATGGAGTCCTGAAACCAATCAGGAAATCTATACCCTGGAAGAGTTGACCAAGGTGTTTAGTGTTGCGCGCATCAGTAAGTCACCCGCCATCTTTGACATCGATAAACTCAAATGGATGAACGGAATGTACTTAAGAGCCATGTCTCTTGATCAGTTTCATGCGATTTGTCTTCCTTATTACAAAGATGCCATCAAGCGTGAATGTGATTTGAAAGAAGTAAGTAAGATCCTTCAACAACGCCTGACCATTTTAAGCGAAATTCCGGAAATGGTTGATTTTATCGATACACTCGCAGATTATGATGTAACGATGTTCTATCATCCGAAAATGAAGACCAATCGTGAAATCAGTATTCTGGCACTTGAAGAATCACTGAATGTATACTCTACCATCGAAAACTGGAACAGCGTGGATGAGATTCATCAGAAGCTATCGGAAACTCCGGCTCGCTTAGGGGTAAAGAACGGGCAGTTCTACTGGCCAATCCGTACAGCGGTTACCGGAAAACAATTCACTCCGGGAGGGGCACTGGAAATCCCTTATATTCTGGGGAAAGATGAAACCATCCGACGTACACACATCGGACTGGAAAAGTTAAGACAAGCAATGGAGTAAAGGCTGAAAATCAGCCTTTTTTATTATGGTTGACAAACATTTCAAAGGGGAGTATGCTAAATGCGTAATCACTATATACATAATGTATATAGTAGGAGGATAAACGATGAAAGATAAACAAGCCATCTTCTGTAATGACAAATCTCACCACATGGAACGGTTTCTGGAAGTGTGTCTGTTGTTATTGCTTTACGATGAGATCGGCTATGGCTATGGACTTATCGAGCAACTCGTTAACTTCGGTTTTTCACCGGAAGATTTAAATGTCAGTACCCTTTATCGTACCTTACGCAAAATGGAAGGTGAAGGATTGGTCACTTCGCTGTGGGAAGAAAGTGATCAAGGACCAAAGCGCCGGGTATATGAAATCACACTGGAGGGTAAAGAAAATCTCGATCAGTGGATCAAAATATTAAAGATGAGAAAAAGCAAAATTGAGAATCTGATCGTCCAATATGACAAAAAGATCGTGGATACAACATCCGATCTGTCGGATTGAAAGGGGCCATATGGAAATATTTGACTTAATGAACTTACAAGCTCAAGGTTATCAGAACCGGAAAGTTAATGTACTATATCAAAATGACGTCTTTAAAACACGGGTTATCGTTCTTGAGGCTAAAGGTAAAATTCCGGAATGCCAAATGGACACCCACGTCATGTTTTATGTTGTTGAAGGGGAGGTAATCCTACATAAAAATAACGAAGCTTCTGTACTAAAGGAAAACCAGTTGTTTATATCCGAACCTGCGCTACTATCCATGGAGTCGGTTACCGGTGCCCGACTGATGGGCGTGCAAATCAAGTCTTCACTTAAGGAAGATAACGTATGACCACACTGATAACCATCTACTCACTGCTTGGCATCGGACTTGTCGCGTCTTTGATCAAAAGCAAAGAAAAGACCGTCAAAGCCTTCAAAATTGCATGGAAAGCCTTTTTAAAGTCTGCACCGAGCCTGATTGCCATGCTTACAATCGTTGGACTTACCTTAGGCATTTTGACTCCTCAAACCATCACACGGCTGGTCGGTGTTGAAGCCGGATTTACCGCAACCATTCTGGCATCCATCATAGGAGCCATCACCTTGATTCCATCGCTCATCGCCTTTCCGTTGGCCGGCTCATTACTGCGATCCGGCGCGACCATCACGACCATCTCTGCCTTTGTGACCACCTTGGTCATGGTTGGTGTCGTAACTGCGCCACTGGAAATAAAAGAGTTGGGCAAACGATTTACACTGTTGCGCAACGGCTTGGGATTTATTGCGGCATTGATCATCGCAGCTATCATGGGAGTTATATTGACATGAAAACATTGAAGAAATATGTTTTGCTTATTGTGATTATGTTGGTTTTTCTTGTTCTTATCATCACGACCCCGGATGCGGCCGTTCGATCATCCTTGGTCATGTGGGATTATTTCAAAGAAATGGCTTTGATATTGCCCCCGGTCTTTATCTTGATGGGACTGATGGAAGTATGGATCCCGAAGAATCAGATTCAAAAATGGATGGGCAATAAATCCGGAATCAAAGGCATGGCTATCGCGCTGGCTTTAGGAACACTGCCGACCGGACCGTTGTACGTCGCCTTTCCCATGACTTCGACCCTGATCAGAAAAGGCGCAAGCTATACCAACATGGTCATCTTTCTGGGATCGTGGGCAGCTTTGAAAATCCCCCAACTGATGGTCGAAATCAAGTTTCTCGGATTACCATTTACGATTACCCGATTCGTTTTGACCTTAACGGCATTGATTCTGATCGGATTGTTAATTGAACTGATCTTGAAAAAATATCCGGATAAGCAATGGTTGGATAAGGAAGTTATTGAAAAAGCAGTCAAATCATAGTATCGCGGAGTACAACGAGTTAAACTTAGCGGTAAATTGAAATAACTTTCATTTGTACATAAATTAGCGTATAATGAATCCTTACGACACAAGGAGAACACATTTTGTTATTTGAACAACTAAACTTAATCGAGCCCATCCGGAGGGCTTTGAAATTTGAGGGATACTCACAGGCGACGCCGATTCAGGTCAAAGCCATACCGGAACTACTTAAAGGTGTAGACTTAATGGGCTGCGCCCAGACCGGCACCGGAAAGACCGCGGCTTTTGCTATACCTATACTTACAGGACTATCAGAATTACCGAAACCCCAAGGCAAACGCCCGATCAAAGCGTTAGCCATCGCACCGACCCGCGAACTCGCCATTCAAATCAGCGAGAGTTTCCGTGCATACGGAAAATACCTGGGCTTAAAAACCCTGGTCATCTACGGCGGTGTTTCCCAACATCCCCAAGCCAAAGACTTGGCGGGTGGCATCGATATTTTAGTCGCTACCCCGGGACGCTTGTTGGACTTAATCAATCAAAAACTCGTCAATTTAAGCCAAGTGAAGTACTTCGTCTTGGATGAAGCAGATATGATGTTAGACATGGGAATGATCGTCGATGTTCGCAAAATCATTACCTACTTACCACCGGTAAGACAAAACATGATGTTTTCGGCAACGATGCCTACGGAAATCGCAAAACTTGCGGAAACGATTTTAAAAAATCCGACCCGTGTCGATGTAGCTCCGGCCGGCAAAACGATCGACATCGTCAATCAGTCGATCTATTTCATCGATAAGGTAAATAAAGTCCATTTGTTAATTGAATTATTGAAGAACACGGATATTGAATCCGCATTGGTCTTTTCAAGAACCAAACACGGAGCGGATAAAATCGTCAAGTCGCTTGAAAGAGCCGGATTGACAGCACAAGCCATTCATGGCAATAAGTCACAGAATGCCCGTCAGTTCGCATTGAGCAATTTCAAAGAACGCAAAACACGCATTTTGGTTGCGACCGACATCGCAGCGCGCGGTATCGATATCGACCAACTGTCCCACGTATTCAATTACGATTTACCGGAAGTTGCAGAAACGTATGTTCATCGTATCGGACGTACCGGTCGTGCCGGATTGGGCGGAACCGCAATCTCGTTTTGCAGTCATGAGGAAAAACCGTATTTCAAATCGATCGAAAAACTGATCGGTAAATCCATACCGGAAATCAAGGGACACAATTATCCGATCACTCAGTTCTTTGAGGAAGTGAAGGAAGAGAAATTCGTGCGCACACCGCGTCCGCCTCGTCCTGCACAAACCAAAAAACCGTTTGTCGGAAAAAGTTTCACAGCGAAAAAAGAACAATCGTACAACCACGCTCGAAAAGCCGGTCAACGATCAAAATCCAACTAAGGGCCATGCCCTTTTTTGATGGATGTAATCTGTTCTTTATAAGTAAAGGTTATAGTTTTTATGGTGAAAATCGACAATTATTGCCAATATCCGTCAAATTATGATTAAAATCAGCGTTTATGTGTTAAAGTGAAAGAAGAAGATAAGAAGGTAAAAATATGCTAAAAGTAGGACTGCTGGGAACCGGCAATATCAGTGAGTTATTTGTACAAGCAACCAAACATGTCGACGGTATCGAAGCTACGGCCGTTTTCAACCGCGACCAACATAAGGCGAATATTTTCGCCGATCAACACCGCATCAAGATTGCGCACAACGATTATAATGCCATGCTTAACG
>PHAF01000076.1 GCA_002841605.1 Firmicutes bacterium HGW-Firmicutes-10
ATCTCACTCTTATACTCTTGGTCGATCATGTTGCGAATGCGAGTCATCAACATGTTATACCCTGTTTCCAGTAATCCAATCTCATTGTTCTCATCAATTTCTCGTAGTTTAAACTCATCGATATCAACATTTTTCATGGTATTTGCTAAAGATATGATCGGTTCTGTCAGTCTTGAAGAAAACAAATAGGAAAGATAAATCGCAAGTATCATAAAGGAAAGCGAAAAAACCAAACCAATCGAAAACAGTCGTAGCGTACTATTATTTATGACACTAAGTGGAACTACTTTAACAATTCTTAGACGTTCGTCTCGAATGGACGTTGAAAAAACCAATGAATTACCGATGGTTTGATAGTCTTGTCCGAAGATGACCTTTGAATAATCTTTGGGTTCATTCTCGATATTTCCGGCCTTAAGCAATACGCGATTATCTTGATCTAACACAAACACCGCACTATCCTGATCGATTTGCAGAATATTGAACAGTTGAGAAGAAACGGCTTCTTTCAATCGGATGGATATATAACCCACAGTCACACGATCCTCGAATCGTTTGATCGGTCGACGCACAATGACCCGATTGCTACTGCTCTCAAAGTACATATTGAGTTCTTCCCAAGGCAAAGGCATTCCCGATAAAGGCCTAGGAATAATGATCGAATTTTTGATTGAAAATGTCTTGTCACTTTTTATTGCCGTGATGGACAAATCATCGATAAACAATGAATTTGAGTAGTAAAAAACATTCAAGAGATCCCGGGTATAGGTGTATGACTCAAGTTGAGCCTGTAACGATTCACTGGCCGTCAGTTCAAGATTTTCAATAAGATCCGGATAAATCTGAATATTATTAAACAGAGAGTCCGCTCTTAAATAAATATCATTGATCAGCTGGTTCGCCCATTGCATCTGATATTGATTTGAATCAACGATTTCTTTACGCAACGTGTTCTGTAAAGTAATCGTCGTATATGCAATGACTGACAGCGTTGGTATGATTGTGAATATACTGGTGAGAATGGCAAACTTTACACGAATACTCCTGTTTTTTTTCATATTCCACCTGCTTAATGATTTATGTTCTTGATGTGATTATATCATGTCAGATAATCTTGTCATTCTATAAATGTTAAAACGAGAATGTCGGTTATCCGATTCACAGCTGATTGATCGTTGCATAGTAGAAACAGTTATCTTGAAAACATTTCTGGTCATGTTGACATTGAACAAGCGATAGAATACGATAAATGTGCTAATTATTATGTAGGAAGGAATATCATCATGACATTAAATCAGCTGTTGCGAAAGAATAAAAAACAGTTAACCCTATATTTGATCGGTGCTTTTATGACGACGATCAGCGGACTATTCTTTACGTTGGCACTTTCCAATGCTTTTGGCATTATTGAAGAAGCCGACTCCGCCGGCATCCTGCGTCGCATCGCTCTCGTGTTACTGTTTGCCTTTACCCCAATTTTCACTCAAATGCTCTCAAGATTTCTGAGAATCGGTTTTATGCGCGATATTTTGATTCAAGTGCGCACACTTGCCTATGAGAAAATCATGTCACATACTTATGAGAGTTTTAGAAAGAATCCCAAAGAACATTACATGTCCATGTTGGTGTCGGATATCAACTTGTTTGAGAAAGATTTCTTTTTATCCTTTCTTAACATCATTTACAGCTTTGGCAGTTTTATACTGGGCGTTACGATTTTGACCTTCATCTCCCCCATCATTGCCTTAGCAACCCTCTTTGTATCATTGATACTGTTTACCGTGACCAAAGTGTTTGAGCCGGTTGCCAGAAAGACCAAGCAACAGACCCAAGAAGCCAATGCGAATTACAATGTGCAATTGACCAACATCCTTAATGGTATGGAAGTCATCAAGTTGTATCATGTGGAAGAGAATTTCAAAAAGCCCTTTGAAAATATCGTGTTTGCTTTAGAAAATATCAAAAAGCGGGCTTTTAGGATCGATGAGTTCCAGTCCAACTTAAATCACTGGATCGCCGGTACATTTCAAATGATCATTTATATTTATGCGACTTATCTTTACATTCAGGATTTGGTTTCCCTGACCTCTTTGATATTGGTGTTCAATCTGATCGGACAGTTGGTGTGGAGCATGATCAGTGGATTCAACTTCATCAACCGGTTCAAGACTTCGATCGATATTTTCAACCGGATCACACAACCGCAAGTCAACCCACAGGCCGTGAATAAAATGACTTTTAGAGAAGTCTTAAGAGTTAAGAATTTGAACTTCTCTTATGGAGAGCATAAGATTTTACAAAATCTGAACTTCTCGGTCAAACCGAAGGACAAAGTTCTGATCATCGGTCCATCCGGTGCCGGTAAGACGACGTTGCTTAATTGTCTGGCTCAAAACTTATCGACGTATCAAGGAGAAATCATCGTAGACTCCCATGAACTGCGGACCATTCAAACGGAAAGTTTCTTAAAGTCTTGCGGATATATCCGTCAACAACACTTTTTGTTTAACGATTCGATCAAAAACAACGTCATCCTGGCTTCTCCTTTTGACAAAGAGAAGTTTGATAAGGTGATGAAAGATGTCGATTTGTATGACTGGATCACGACGTTACAAGCGAAGGAAGATCATATCCTGGAACAAGACGGTCTCAATATTTCAGGTGGTCAGCGTCAGCGCTTAAGTATTGCCCGAGAGTTGTACCATGACCGCGAAGTATTGTTTGTGGATGAACCTTCCGCAAGTCTGGACGATCAGACCGCGCAACACATATACGATACACTACTGAATCTGGATAAGACATTGATTTGTGTTTCCCATCGACACTTGGATTATTTGTCGAAACATTTCGACACCAAGATCGAACTGGAAACCTTAGGAGTTGCGATATGAGAAAAATGAAATTAGGGAACATCCCTTGGCTGATCGTCAATGTCATCCACACGATATTTTTCGTTTCTCTATCCGGATGGAATATCTATTTGCTCAAAGTCATCACTGATTACGGCTTGGCAAGAGAAATGGACAAAGTCCTCGAAACGGCTCAGTTGATGCTGATGATCATGCTGGGTTCTTTGGTTTTAGATTCCATCGGCACATTATTGAAATCCAAGTATTTGGAAACCAGTCTGAAACAGTTAAAGAATCACTATATCCATCAATTGATGGAACAAGATATAACGCAGTTACAAAAAGAGCAATGCAATATCTACCGCTCGAATCTGACCAATGACTTCGACCGGTTTGAAGAAAAATTCCTGTTCAATATCCTTGAAATCATCCATATGGCCTCACGCTTTCTGATGTCTGTTGTCATCGTGGCTACAGTCAGTCTTTACTTAGTCGCAGTTGCCTTTGCGATGCTCGTCATCTTTGTGTTTATCACAGGGAAAACAAACAAACCTGTACAAAAATCCGAAGCGAAGAAATCAAAGTCGTTACAAGAGTATACGGATTTCGTCAATGAAACACTTAACGGCTTTGAAATCATCAAGCAACATCAACTTCAAAACCTTCGGTTTGATGCTTTTGTCAGTAAGGCAACCAAAGTACAAAAAGATAACTACACAGTCGATAAGCAATCGACGAAAGTTGATGCACTGAACAACTTTATACAAACCAGCATCATCTTTACGTTGATCGTATCCGGCATATTGTTTGCCAGAAGTGCAGAAGCTTCACTTGGCTCATTGATTATGGTCGCAACCAGTTTCGGCAATGTCATGTGGCCGTTGCAACGTTTTACTCCGGTCATCACGCAAATGAAAGGGATCATCAAAGTATTGGATGAATTTGATAAAAACCTGAATCGCCCCATCATTGATCGTCACATTCGCGTAGACGATTTCCAGTCTCTGCTTTTCGAACATTGTGACTTGGGTTATGAAGATGATCCGCAACCCATCCTTCAATCGGTCAATCTGGATATAAACAAGTCCGAGAAAGTTCTGATTGTCGGACACAGTGGAGCCGGAAAATCAACCGTGTTAAAAACGATTCGACAGTCCATCTTGCCTAAAAACGGGTTGGTACGTCTGGATCAAACGAATATCTTCGATATCGTCCCAATAGATTATTACTCCTTGTTTGCTACGGTCGATCAGATTGGGTTCATATTCAATGGAACGATTTTGGAAAATGTGACGATGTATCAACCCATGGATGAACAAAAGGTACGCGATGCATTGAATCAGGTCGGATTATCCGATTTGAACATTCATGAAACACTGCGCAATAACGGAGCCAACGTATCCGGTGGACAGCGTGCACGACTCATGTTGGCTCGGGCTCTGTGCTTAAACTCTGAAGTGATCTTGTGCGATGAAATTTTCTCGAGTCTGGAACAATCCATTGCCCGCAGCATTGAAAGAGACATCCTGAACTTAAATAAAACAATCATCAATGTGAGTCATATCATCTTTAAAGATCAGTTACCGTTGTATGACAAGATCTATATTGTCGATCAGGGAACGATCCGATTGACAACAGATATTCAAGAAGTCTGGTCCAGAATGATCATCACATAATCAGTATAAATTATCGTCAGCAATGACGATTTTTTCTGCAAAAAATCATTGACAGGAAATGCCTGTTGATTTATATTTAACTTAGTTAAATTTTAAAGGAGGATGCAATGTCATCAATCACTCATAAACAAAAGCGAATAGCAGCCAAATTTATCCAAGTCACAAGGGATTTGGTTGTAAATGAGGGGTATGAATCAGTGACTGTGCGTAAAGTAGCTCACCTGGCTGAATACACCTTCCCGGCTTTGTATCATTATTTCGAAGATTTTGATCACTTAATGGTGTTGACCAAAGCTGAAATGATAAGAGATGCCGTCAATGCGATCCAACATAACATCCAAAAGAATGGAAGCGAATCAGATCTACCTATTACGTTTAAGACCTATATTCGCTATTACATTGAAAATCCCAATATCTTTCGCTTCTTTAACTACCACATTACTCCGGATAAGTATCAGACATTGCTTATGAACGAGACGCCTGATTTCAATCAGCTTTACACACGATCACTCGCAGAATATGTAAAGTCGGGCAAGTTAAAATCAAGCGATATCGAGGTCTTCGCAAAAACCGTCATATTTACGATTCACGGAATGATTGCATTGAGTTTCTCAAATAATGGAGATTTGAATGAAGACTCCATTATGAAGCAATTCGATCACATCTTAAGTTTTATTTCCAGCAAAGGAGATTCTCATGAATAATCCCGTTCAAACTTACAAGACCCTCTTCAACATTGCCGTCATCAGCGGATCAATCATGCTCATGTTGATTCCTATTCAAATCTTCATCTTCGCCTCTTGGCCACCACCGACCACGACTCAAGGGTTCTTCGATTTATATAACCAAAATCCACTGCTCGGATTACTGAGTCTGGACTTCCTTTACATTATAAATAATGTTTTGATCGTTCCTCTTTATCTCGCCATCGCAATAACCTTAAAAAATCATAGCCGTGTCTTATTACCATTGGCACTGATTTTGGGGTTCATCGGTATCGCCGCCTACTATCCAACCAATCCGGCATTCGAATTTCTCGTGCTAGCCCCAAAGTATGCACTCGCGCCGAATGCAGACAAAGTCGTTTTTTTGGCCGCCGGAGAAACACTGCTGGCCAACTATATCGGAACGGCTTTTAATGTCTATTATGTTCTAAATGCCTTCACACTGATTTCACTCTCTGTTTTGATGTTGAAAAGCAGACTTTACACAAAAACGACCTCAATTATCGGGCTTACTTCGGGAATATTCATGATCATCCCATCCACTGCTGGAATCGTTGGCCTGGTATTCTCATTACTCTCTCTTATACCCTGGATCTTCTTTGTCGCACTTCTTATCAATCAGTATAGAAAAACGGACTTTCAAGTGAAATTCTTGTAGAAACATATGAAAAAAATGCTATTATTTCATTTTTCATGAAAAATATCATATTTTTTCAAGCGAAACAGATGCACAACCTTTCTGGATGTGGTAAACTACCGCAAAGGAGGAAAACGCATGAAAGCATCACAACTTCAAGAGCAAGATTGGGTAAGATTTGATCCCGAGAATCAAGAGATGGAAGTTGATAAGGAATTGTTGGACGTATTGGCTTACTTTGCCTACACGACTGCACAATCCGCACTCAACATTCCGGTCATCAAGAATACCTATCTTCAATCTTATATCGAAGAACTAGAAATGCCAATCGATTCCTACCAAGATATACGACACTTTCGTGGATTTACATTCTTGTATTCCACCTTGTCCAACCGTCTGATTTGTACGACCAAAGGACAACATGCCGTTATGCAAAGTGAATTGCGCAAATATAAAAACCTTCGAGATAAATCATAAAAAGCCGAAAGGCTTTTTTTGTCGATGTTTAAATTTTGACAAATCATCATAAAATAAGTAAGATTCATTTATACACAGGAGGACCAACTATGGCAGCCATTATATTAGTATCACATAGCTATAAAATTACCGAAGGTCTAAAAGAAATGATTGAGGAAATGACCTCGCATACCGAAAGCATTGAAATCATCTCGGCAGGCGGTACCGACGATCAACGTCTGGGAACCGATGCCGTCAAAATCAGTGAGTACATCCGTCAATGTGCCCACCACGATAATATCTATTTATTTGCGGATTTGGGCAGTGCTGTCTTTAGCATTGAAGCTGCCATCGAACTGATCGAAGATGAAGAACTTGCGGGCAAGTGTACTTATGTTCCGGGTCCAATCGTTGAGGGAGCCTTTGTTGCTTCAGTTCAATGCATGGTCGACCCAAGCAAAGCAGCGATCTTGCGAGAAGCAGAAAAAATCAGGTCCGGTACATTTAATTAAGCAAAAGAGCAGCCCCCGCTGCTCTTTTTTGTATCCACCCCACCCACGAGGAATCATTATTTTTTGTTTCTGGTGCGAACATCAAACACGACAGCCACAATCAGTACTAATCCGCGCACGATGTATTGAATCGAAATATCCATCCCGATCAAGTTCATACCGCTGGACAATGAAGCCATGACGATTGCCCCGATGATCGAACCGGTAACCTTACCGATACCACCCTTCGCACTGACACCACCGACATACGCCGCCGCAATGGCATCCAATTCAAACAGAACTCCGGCCGTTACGGTTGCGGAGCGCAAACGCGAGGCAAACAGGATACCCGAAACCGCCGAAAGGAACCCCATCGAAGCAAACACCAGCAAAGTAATCTTCTTAACACTGATCCCGCTGAGTTCAGCCGCCTCCGGATTACCGCCAACCGCATATATATGACGTCCGATAACCGTTTTATTGGTAATGAAATGATAAATACCGACCGTCACTAGCATAATTACGACTGTCCAAGAAATACCGTTATACGTTGCCAAAATGTAAGTGATTAACAAAATGATCGCTGATACAAATACCAATTTCGTTAACAGCATGCTCATGCTGATTACTTTGAAGTTGTATTTCAACTTGTTCTTACGGGTTTTAAACTCAGAGTAAATGAAGAAACCAACCCCGACCAAACCCAGAATCAATGTTAGAACATGCACACCCGGAACTTTTACGATGTCCGGAATATACCCGTTTGAAATCGCATTGAAGAATTCATTAGGAATGATGATGGTTCCGGTTCCCTGAGTCACTTGAAGCAATGCTCCCCGGAAAATCAACATACCCGCAAGCGTTGAAACAAATGCCGGAAGTCCCATAAAGGCAACCAGGAAACCATGCCATAAACCAATCAAGGTTCCCAATACCAACACAACTGCGATCACGATTCCCACCGGAACTCCGTATTGAACCATCATGATAGCCGCTACGGCACCCACAAATCCCGCAACATAACCGACACTCAAATCAATATGCCGGATAATGATGACCAAGGTCATACCGACCGCCAACACCGCAATGTATCCGGTTTGATTTAACAAGTTCGACAGATTTCTCGGACTGACAAACAAACCACCGGAATAATACGAGAATATAAGCATGATTACCGCAAGTGCAATAAACATCCCATATTCACGGACGTTGAGTTTCAACAATACACTTAATTCACTGAAATAGTTTTTAATTTTGTTCATACCTTCACCCTCATCAATCCGTCGCTAATTCCATGATTTGCTCGGCCGTTGCCGTTTTCGCATCAACTTCTCCGGCAATCCGTCCTTGATTCATGACATATATGCGATCACTCATTCCCATTACTTCCGGAAGTTCCGAAGATATCAGGATGATACTTAACCCCTCATCAACCAATGTGTTGATAATCGTATAAATTTCAAACTTTGCGCCAACATCGATCCCGCGTGTCGGCTCATCCAATATCAGTATTTTGGGCAACGTGAACAACCATTTGCTCAACGAAACCTTCTGTTGATTACCTCCGCTGAGATTTTGAACTTTCTGCTCTACACTCGGTGTCTTGATATTGATGGACTGCTTATATTCATTCGCAACATTGATTTCCTGATTGGCATCAATGATTGAATTTTTCGAAATATCCCGAAGATTGGCCAATGTGATGTTCTGCTTGATGTCTTGGATCAAAATCAAGCCGTTTCCCTTACGATCTTCCGTAACATACGCCAATCCTGCCGAAATCGCTGATTTGGGCGATGGAAGTGAAACCTTCTTCCCTTCAATCATTACCTCACCGGTTACCACATATTGCAATGGATTTCCAAATAAACTTAACGCCAATTCTGTTCGACCGGCACCCATCAACCCCGCGATTCCCACAACTTCACCCTTCTTAACATGGAAGGATGCATCCTTGATGATATCACGCCCTAATTCACGATTGAATGCAGTTAAATTCTTTACTTCAAGCGATATATCCCCAATTTCCTTGACCGGTCTTTTCGGAAATACATCATTGATCTCACGTCCGACCATGTTTTTAATGATGACCTGTGTATTGA
>PHAF01000077.1 GCA_002841605.1 Firmicutes bacterium HGW-Firmicutes-10
TGTGCTTTTGAAATGAGTTGTTGAACTTTGTTTTCACCGAAAAAAGTAATGCCATCATGATACAACTGCTCGATTTGCTCCCTCGAGCGGTTCTTACTGACAGCGACTAAAGTTACTTTTTCTTGAATCCTTTTAATAAACTCTTTGCGATTTTCCATAGAATCATTATAACAAAAAACCGATGAGGTGGGTATCGATTGCGATTGATTAGTCAAATGAGAAACATTATAATTAAACTATGTTACCGGGGGGTATATTATGTTGACACAATTTTTTGGTCACTACAGTGAAATCAGTTATAAGGATGTATTGACACCTTTTTCTAGCGAGTACAATTTGATGTTGCTTTTCAGTTTTTTGTTAGCAGTCGTAATTTTTGTGATTGGTTCGATCAATAATCCAAAACAGAATGAGAAAACGCTTAAAATTATTATTTTTATAATCGTAGTATTGGAAGTTTCACGCCAGATATGGGCGTTTTCGATGGGTAATTACTTATGGTCAGAGATGCTGCCGTTACATTTATGCGGGATTCAAATATTTTTAATGCCTCTGATGCTAAAAACAAGGTCGCCTTTACTGAAGAATTTTGTGTATCTGACGGCTTTTCCCGGTGCATTAGCAGCTTTATTGTTTAATGAAACTGTTTTTTACAAATATCCGGTATTTCATTTTCAGTCCATTCAGACATTTGTCATTCATACATTGATCATGATCGTTCCGATATTTATGATGGTGTTTGAGGAATTCCGTCCAAAGCTGAACTATATATTACCATCGACAGCATTACTGGCTTTGATTGCTGTATTTAACGGTGTGGTCAATATCATAACAGGGGGTAATTATTTGTTTATTGCCACAGCCCCGGCAGATACACCGATCGCCTGGATAGCGGACGTGACCGGTTGGCCCGGATATATTCCAGTCATGATCGTACTTGTCATTATCATATGGCTTATAATGGTCCTGCCATTTATTATCCTGGAGAAACACAATGCTCCGCTGAGGACTTCACCTTACAGATTCAGAAAGCAAAGAAGGTAACTTATGAAAAAAGAACTAGCTTCGATCGTGTATCAGATTTGGCCAAGATCCTTTAAAGACTCCAATGGGGATGGAATCGGAGATTTAGGTGGTATCATCGAAAAACTGGACTATCTCAAATCATTGAACGTGACGTATTTATGGCTTTCACCTGTTTATGTTTCCGGTAATTACGATTATGGTTATGATATCGATGATTACTATGGTATAAATCCAGAGTATGGTACATTGGAGCAGTTTGATCAATTAGTATTTGAAGCCAAAAAACGCGGGATCGGCATTATTATGGACATGGTCGCCAATCATACATCCAATTCACACATCTGGTTTAAAAAAGCTCTGGAAAGTCCAGACTCACCTTATCGGGATTATTATTTTTTCAGAAAAGGCAAAGACGGTAAAGAACCCAATAACTGGATCAGCTTGTTTGGCGGGAGTGCTTGGACCAAAGTTTCTGAAGATGAATATGTGCTGACCATGTTTGCCGAGCAACAAGTTGATTTGAATTGGGAAAATCCCGAGGTCAGAGACGGTGTTGCAGATGTAATGAAGTTCTGGCTGAAGCGCGGAGTAAGCGGCTTTCGGTATGATGTCATCAATATCATAAGCAAAAAAGAAGGTCTTCCGGATAAGAATCCCCACAAAAAAGGCTACCAGTTCGCCGATGACTATATCAACAGTTTACCAAAGGCATTTGATTATATGGAAGAAGTCATGGCAAAGGTAAGAGAGGAATTTGAACTTTTTACCGTCGGTGAAGGAATGCTTTTGACTCAGGATGCAGCCAGAAGATACAGCAATCTTGAAAACCCATTATTTGACATGATGTTTCAGTTTGACCTGGCTTTGATTGATTGTGGACCTCTTGGAAAATTCGATTTTCGGAAATTTTATCACTGGACGATCAAGGAGTTCAAGGCGATCGTACGCATATGGCAGATGGACATGCAAAACCGTAACTACTGGATGGCCAACTATTTGTCGAATCATGATCAACCCAGACACATTTCACATTATGGCAATGATACAAAGTATCGTGTTGAAAGTGCTAAAGCATGGGCGATGTTCAATTTTACATTAAGAGGGACACCGTTTATGTATCAAGGGGAAGAGATTGGTATGACTAACTGTAAACTTGAGATGGATGAGTGGAAGGACATTGAGGCCATCACGGATTATAAAGTATTACAGTCGATGATGAAACTTCCCGCATTCATTGCGAAAAGAGTCATTCAAAAGAAGACGCGAGATAATGCGAGAACACCGGTACAATGGTCAAAATCTGCATATGCCGGTTTTTCAACAGTCAAGCCATGGATCAAGTTGAATCCGAATTACACTGAAATCAACGTTGAACAACAGGATAACGACTCCGAATCTATCTTGAGTTTCTATCGCAGACTCACCCGATTCTACCTTGATCATCCGGTACTGACCTTTGGCAGTTGGACGGAGATACTGGTCGACCATCCTCAAATCATCGCTTACATCCGCGAAGATGAGCATGAAAGATTGCAAATCATCATCAATCTATCCGCAAAACCGGTTACATTATTATTGGATGAGCCATTTGGCGAAGATTTATTGACGACCAAAAAGGATGTTGCTCCGTGGAATCATAAAATGGTGTTTGCTCCGTATGAAGGACGCGTAAGCAAAATAAAGAAACATGAAAGCTGATCTTCACATTCATACCAAATATAGTTTTGATGGAGAGACTTCGGTCAGCGAGATTTTTTCGATGGCTAAAAAAAATCATGTGGATTGCATCGCGTTGACCGATCATAACGATGTGCGCGCAAATATTGATGCTGGTGCTTATGATCGTTCTTTATGGATACCGGGAATTGAAATAGATTGTTACTACAAAAGCAGCATTTATCATATCGTTGGTTTGGGTATAGATTACAATTCCGTCATTTATCGCACGATAGCAAGCAATTACTTAAACGAACTTGAGCGCATCATGAATATACGTATTCACGTTTTCAACCGCTTGTTTGATTTGAAAATGCATATCAATCAGATTCGAAACAAGTATCCTGGCAAACTGATAACCAATGTAGAGATCACTCACTTTATGTTTGATCAATATCCGCAACATCCACAGTTTCAGAAATATTTGAGAAGTAGACCAGAAGCCAATCCTATCGCAGATTTCTATTGGGATTTTTGCGCCATTGGTAAACCGGGTTACGTTAAAATGGTATTACCGGATGTAAGGGATGTGATTCATTACATCCATCAGACCAAAGGGATTGCTATTCTGGCACATCCGATGATCAGCGTCAAGTCGCTGGAAGATGTCGCAGAACTGAAATCTCTGGATGGTATTGAAGCATATTGCTCTTATCACGATCAGCAACAGTGTTTGAGAGTTGAACGATTCGCTAAAGATCAGAAACTACTTATCTCGGCAGGAAGTGATTATCACGGGAAAAACAAACCTTCCATCGTTTTAGGTGATACCCATGAAAAAGGCTCAAGTGAAGAATGGTTTATTCAAATCAAAGAGGCGATTGCCCGAAAAAAATAAGCAAAGAATCCCACTCGAATAAAAATATCTGCTATGATATAGCATGAAAGGAAGTGATATTATGTTACAAGCAGGACAAAAAGCACCGGACTTTAACTTACTGAATGAGAAAGGTGAAAATGTAACATTAGCCGATTTCAAAAATCAAAAGGTGGTTTTATATTTCTATCCAAAAGATGATACCCCGGGTTGTACGACCCAAGCATGCTCTTACAGAGATCATTTTAATGAGTTTGTAAGCAGAGGCTATCAAATCATCGGTGTAAGTAAAGATGATTTGAAGAGTCATCAGAAGTTTTTAGAAAAATATGAACTGAATTTTACGTTATTGAGCGATCCTGACACAACTGTAATCCAAGAGTACGGTTGCTGGAAAGAGAAATCTTTATATGGTAAGAAATATATGGGTACAGCCAGAACAACGTTTGTTCTTGATGAAGAAGGGTTGATTCTAAAAGTTTTCGAAAATGTTGATCCAAAAGCAGATGTTCAACAGGTATTGGACTTTATCGATTCCTTGTAATGAAGATCATTCTAATCTCTTTGGGTTGGATATTCGCGGCGATCGGACTTGTCGGGGCCTTTGTTCCTGTATTACCGACGACACCGTTTTTATTGCTTGCCGCATTTTTCTTTGCCCGTGGTTCGCAGAAGTTCCATGACCGCCTGACTCAATCAGCTTTCTATAAAAAACACGTTGAAAGCACGATCAATGAGGGACAGATGGCTGTGAAAACGAAAATAAGAATCGTTGCTACGGCTTATGCAATGCTGCTGATACCGCTGTTCTTAACTGAAAGTTCAATAGTAAAAATCGTCATAGTCTTGTGTATGATCATAATCTTGATCACCTTCACTGTCATAATCAAAAACAAACCCGCCAGCTAATCTGCTGATGGGTTTTCTTTAACAAATGATTTTACGATTTTAACGAAACTATCCACATCTTCTGAAGAGATATCATGATGTGTCACTACACGGAACACACCTTGACTCGGCGGATTTATTTTACAATTTTTAGTCAGAGCATAATCAACCAGCAGTTCTGGTGATTTTACCTTAAGTTTGAAATATACCATATTGATATCCCGAAGCTGATCAAACACATCGACTGATTCTATTTCTTTAAGTAAACCCGCCAGCTTTTGTGCATTCGCATGATCTTCATCCAAACGCTTCGTCATATCTTCGATCGATATCAATCCGGCAGCTGCCAGAATACCTGCCTGTCGCATCCCGCCGCCGAGCAACTTACGATTCTTGCGGGCTCTTTCAATAAAATCCTTGCTTCCGACCAACATCGATCCTACCGGTGAACACAAACCTTTAGATAAACAGAACATGACAGAATCAAAGGGTTCGGTTAATGATTTGACATCACAATTCAATGCCGTGGCAGCATTAAACACCCTGGCTCCATCCAGATGCACCTTTAATCCCATAGAGTGCGCTGTATCGATATTTTCAAGCATCAAATCAAGGGGCATGACCGTTCCATTGGAAAGAGCATTTTCAAGAGATAGCAAGGATGTCCTGGGGTTATGAATGTCCAATGATCGAACAGCTTTTCGGATATCCTCGGGATAAATATAGTCATTTTCATGATGAATCATTCGAATGCTGACATTGGACAATACCGCGGCTGCACCGACTTCATGAGCTACGATATGATAGTTGGCCCCCGTGATTACTTCATCACCGCGTTGAGTATGGGTCATGATAGCCAGCTGATTACCCATCGTTCCCGATGCTACAAATAACCCTGCCGGATGACCCGTCACCTGTGCTGCCAGTTCTTCAAGTTTTTTTACTGTGGGATCATCCTGATACACATCATCGCCAACCAATGCCTCTGCCATCGCCTGACGCATTTGTGGTGTCGGCATCGTCCCCGTATCCGAACGTAAATCAATATATTTCACAATTACCGCCTCATTTCTATGTCAGTATTATAACATTCATCTTTATTTTTCCATGCATTTAGTTTAAACTTATGTAGAAATGAGGGATATATGTGACATTTGCTTTTAACCCCCAAGTTCTTATTCAATGGAAATCTTGGGTTTATATTTTGACGGTCATTTTAACAATCGCGCTGACTTGGTATATATATAAAAAATATGCCTTGAGTAAATATCAGATGATGATTTTTATACTTCTAGTCATTTTTTGGTCAGCCATTAATATCGTTCGTGCTTATCGAAAAGCCTATGCGGTATCATCCGGAGATATCGGCGGACTGGCGATGGACGGAATCTTAGGCGCAAATATCGCGGCTTCATATGGTTTGGTTTCAATCTTTGTCCGTATGCCTGTGTTCGCGTTGAGTGACACACTAAAGTCAAGGCGTGCATTGATCGGATCGGCGTTGATGATGGTTTTTCTGACATCCATTTGGGTCGTTTACAAACCGGATTACCTGAGTCTGATGTCGTCTTCACTGGCTCTTGGGGTCGGCGCGAGCATGCTAGCACTTTTTAACGTGTTTTTCTCAGAAACTTTCTCAACCAAACAAGCGATGGTGTCGGTATCGATTTTATCGATTGCGCCGCTTTTAGCAGAATTTATCGTTGCACCTTTACAGTTTCTGGCAACACAAAACCCGATCAAAGATTATGGGTTGTTATGGGCAATCAGTGCCGGGTTAGCCTTTGCCGGATTTATATTTTTGTTTAGAGTAAAAGATAACAAAGAAAAAGTCCGGAATTTTAGTTGGAAGAAAATTGGAGTGGCATTAAGTGACCGCCGGTTCCTTTTAATTTGCATGCTGGCAGTTGCCGTGTCGTTTATTCGATTTGCATCCAGTGGCAGTAACATGGTTGCTTACGCTAAGACCGAAGATGTGATGATGGCAGACTTTCTGATTGCCTATCTTGATGTCATCTTCTCTTTATTTCAATTAGTTGCCGGTGTTATTGCCGGCTTATGGCTAAAGAAGAAAATAGGCGTCAAAAACACTTTACTGTTGGGCCTATCCGCCAGTCTGCTCTTTACGGTACTGGCAACCACCGTCACCAACCCAACCGTTTTATTTATATCTTACAGTCTCAACGGATTTGGTTATGGGATTACTTACAACGTATTGCTGGGTTTGGCTTTGCAGCCTTTCGCAAAAGATATGCGTGAAGTCACGATGGGGATTTATCAGACATTTTTCGCCGTAGGAATCTTCTATGGAGACAAAATATATGCATTGATATTACAAAACATTCCTTCAACGTTTGAAGGGTCCGCTTTGTATCAACTGGTATTTACGCTGATCAGCGGATTGATCATATTGACGATGCTATCCATATTTGTCGGATTCAATAAGAAAAACCGGGAGTTTATCGAATCATAAACAAGGAGGGACTATGAACATTTTTGTGCCCGTCCACAGTCATAAGCAACTTGAAACATATTCATCGTCAAATGTCGATGCCGTCATTTTTTCGACGGTTTTTTGCTCAACCAAAACACAACATCCGCTTAACGTCAGTGAACTTGAAACATTATCAAAAAAAGCCAATCAACTTAAATTGCCTTGGTATTTGTCCATTAACCGGATGATACTTCAAAGCGAGTGGTCAGACCTTCAAAGTGAGATTTCACAAATCGATGAGTATAAGCCAACCGGATATATCGTATCCGATCTTGGTGTTTTGCATTATTTAAAGAAGAACTATCCAAAGAAAACGATCGTTCTACAGACAGATACGACCATCACCAATGCATATGATGTGGAAGTTTTGTTATCGATGGGTGCTGATATCGTATCACTCGCTAAAGAACTTACCTTAAGCGAAGTAACTCAAATCGTTGAGCGATTCGGCAGCCGTGTATTGATTTCGGGATTTGGTCATCAATGCATGAGTACATCGAATCGCCCGCTGATGAGCAACTACTTCAAACATATTCAAAAGGATGTGGATGTTATGTATAAACGATTCACACTTCAAGAAGAAGGGCGTGCCGAGGGCTATTACGCATTGCAGGATACTCATGGTTTTCATATTTTCACTTCTTCAGTACTTGAGATTTTCGATGAGGCTGAAAAGCTTGAAGAAATAGGGTTAGGACAGTTGATGATCGATACACTGTTTGTGGATGATGATACGATTTTAAACGTGATTCAAGCGTTTAAAAAAGAAACGGATACAGAATATGTAAAATCAGAAATTTCAAAGAAATACTCTTTGTCAAAGGCACTCTATTATACTCCGACCAGTGCAATAAAGGTGGTGAGCGAATGATACGACCAGAATTATTAGCACCGGCCGGCGATTTGCCCCGTTTGAAAACGGCGGTTCATTTTGGTGCTGATGCCGTATATATCGGTGGAAAGAAATTTTCTTTACGTTCAAGAGCAAGCAATTTTGATTTGGCGGATATCGAGGAAGGCGTGAAGTACGCACACAGCCACCAGGCCAAACTGTATGTTACGGTCAATATGATTCCCCATCAAGAGGATCTGGAAGGCCTTCATGATTATTTGAAGGCGTTGGATCAGATCGGAGTCGATGCCGTAATCGTTGCTTCGCTTTACATTGCTCAAGTTGCCCGCAAGATCAGTCAACGCATGGAAGTACACTTAAGCACGCAACAGTCATCCGCGAATATTGAGACATTGAACTTCTATAAAGCCATGGGTGTCGACAGAGTCGTGTTAGCACGGGAATGCTCTCTTGAAGATATCAGACAAATCGTTGAAGGGCAATCATTGCCTATCGAAGTTTTTATTCATGGAGGTATGTGTGTCAATATATCAGGACGCTGCACACTGAGTAATTACATGACCCTACGAGATGCCAATCGAGGCGGGTGTGCTCAAAGCTGCCGCTGGAAATATTTCTGTCTGGATGAAGAAAATCAGCCGGTACATGATGAAAACACCTTGTTTTCGATGAGTTCAAAAGACCTTAATGCTACTTTCGTACTTTCTGATTTGATCTCTCTGGGTGTTTCATCATTAAAAATCGAAGGCCGGATGAAGTCCGAGTATTATCTGGCGACGGTGGTAGGTGCTTACCGCCGATTAATTGATGATTTGCTTTCGGGCAAAAATGAAAAAGAATGTGTAGAGTTGTGTAATTTACAGCTTGCCAAAGCCGAAAACCGCGAGACCTTTGACGGTTTCTTCTTAAAAAAGCCTTCAGCGAAGGGTCATCTTTATGATAAAAACGGAACAGGCATCACCCAGGAATTTCTGGCGACTGTGATATCTTATGATGCCTTGAGTCAAATGGCAACCATCGAAGTTCGTAATCATTTCAGTAAGGGATGGCTGTGCGAGGCATTTGGTCCTAAAACCAATCACCTTCAATTCACGGTCACAG